>JAJTIC010000129.1 GCA_021300175.1 Pseudomonadota bacterium | reverse complement strand
GCCCCCTAAAGCTGTCGCCGGCACCAGGGCCAGCATTTAAGGAGAGTTCCATCATTTCAGACTCCCATTCAAAAGCAGGAGCCTTTGATTTAATGTTATAGACAGAGCGCGCCAGCTCTGTTTTGAAGTTTGACTCCTGAGTCGAAAGCATATTTATGGGCTACTTGGCAATTGGCCACCACAGCCGAAGTGAGTTGGTTGCGGGCAAATGCTCCATCCCCAATCGATGTCACACTGTTAGGAATAACCACCGAAGTGAGTCGGTTATAGGCAAATGCATAATCCTCAATCTCTGTCACACTGTTAGGAATAACCACCGAAGTGAGTTGGTTTAAGGCAAATACCTCTTTTTCAATAACCGTCACACCCTTTGGGATGACCACGTCCCGATGAGTATCGTCACAGCGATAGTCGACAAGAGTTGTTCCCTTGATATTAAAGCATTCCATGGGGGTCGTGTTGGCGAGTGCTCCCGTGGATAAGGTCAGGGTAAAGAGAAGAAAAAGATTTTTCATGAACGACTCCTGTTTCTATAAATAGCGACCTGGGCAATCCCGCGGTCATCCGAACATTTTTTAAGACTCCCATCCGAAGACAGGAGTCTTCGAATTATTAAAATAGGCAGAACCCTCGGTATCTGAGTTGTCTCCTGACTCCCCAGCTGAAAGCATTTATACCAGCTACTTTGCAATTGGGGACCACAACCGACCTGAGTTGGTTATCTGCAAATGCCGCATAACCAATCAATGTCACACTGTCAGGAATAACCACCGAACTGAGTTGGTTGTCGGAAAATGCATAAGCCCCAATCTCTCTCACACTGTCAGGAATAACCACCGAAGTGAGTTGGTTGTCTGCAAATGCCTGTTGTTCAATCGATTTCACACTGTTAGGAATAACCACCGAAGTGAGTTGGTTAGATTCAAATGCCGAAAACCCAATCGTTGTCACACTGTTAGGAATAACCACAGAAGTGACTCGGTTGTTTGCAAATGCCCATTCCCCAATCTCTCTCACACTGTTAGGAATAACCACAGAAGTGAGTTGGTTGCGGGTAAATGCCGCTTCCCCAATCTTTGTCACACTGTTAGGAACAACCACCGAAGTGAGTTGGTTGCCTGCAAATGCCGCTTCCCCAATCTCTGTCACACTGTTAGGAATAACCACCGAAGTGAGTTCGGCACCGCCAAATGCCTCTTTTTCAATAACCTTCACACCCTTTGGGATGACCACGTCCCGATGAGTATCGTCACAGCCATATTTGAGAAGAGTTGTTCCCTTGATATTAAAGCATTTCATGGTGGTCGTGTTGGCGAGTGCTCCCGTGGATAAGGTCAAGGTAAAGAGTAGAAAAAGATTTTTCATGAACGACTCCTGATATCGGGTTCAATGGTAAGTATCTTTCGATGTGCAGGTGGTACAACATCTGCGCCGAGGCTCTTAAGTGGCTTAATTCAATTTGAAGCAAAATGGGGTGTCTAATCAATTTACAAAGTGCCGTGGTCCGATGTCATGTTTGTCCGCAGCAGCGCTTACATAGCGAAAATTGCGACCAATGTCCTAAGACGTTTGTCAGAAGCAAATAAACTCTCTGGTTGAATAAAAAGCTCACTCTTCCGATAAGTGTTTTGTGAAAAAAACTTTGATGGGAATCACTCTCTTTTTTAACCTCTCTGTGTCTGCTAAAGAAAATGGCCCACGTGTTTCTCTTTGTCGACATTTTGCGCAGGTAGCGCCGAACCAAGGGAAGTTGATCTCCATCGAGGACTTTCATGAACAAATAAAAAAATCAGGAAGAGTGCTGATTGCTCGTCAAAGTTTTGTGGAGCGACTTTCTTTGCAAGGTGAGCTTCTTCTCAGCGCAACACTTAACTTCAAAAACCAAAAGTCAAAATTGAGATGTGCCGAATCTATGATTCCTGGAGCTCGAATGTTTTTTCAAGCACCGGCTTTGATTCAATTTGATCGTGGTGTGGACAGTAGAGACTCTCAAGTGAAGTACTGGCAATTTCAAGTCTCTGGAAGTGAATCGGGAATCGAAATCTGGAACTCACCGTTACGTTCAAAAATGATGATCGAGGATTGGATTAAGACGAATCTCGCTGAAAAAATTCGATTGAGCTATGAGATCACTCATCCTGATGAAGCGGTGCTCATCATAGAAAAAACTCAACCCCAAGGGCGAGAAACTCTGCGAATCACTTATGATGTGGTGTCTTCAAAGTTCTTTGAATAAGACAGGGCAGAAGCCGCCCCATTCTGTCTTTAAATTGGTGACCTGTCCCTGATAAACGCGAGCGATCACGCTGCGGACTTCATTTTGATAAGCGTAAATACGAAGGTCATATTTGAACTTTTGTGGGCCTTTGGGGGTTTGTCGCTCGATTTCAGGGGCAGGAACTAATCCTTGGGCCATTGCTCCGCCGTTCAAATCCATGGACTCAAAAGCTTTCCTAGCGATGGAAGCTCCTTTATAGGTCATTTTGGAACCAAAGGCTCTGGTGGGCTTGAAGAATAAATTCTTCCTCTCAGCCCAAGCTCTTTCCACCGTTTCTGGTGACAAGAGAAAAGCTGGTGGTAAATATTTTTTAAGAGGGGTGCTCTGCCACTCGATCATTCTCTCTTTATCAGCCAGAGCAAAATACTCTGCCGGCTGAGGAGAGATCAGAGTCATTCCCTGGTTATAGAGATCTCGCAAACCTTTTGAAGCGGGTTCTTCGAAAAAAAAGTCAGTGCTTCGATTATAGATAAAGTCGCAGTTGGTGGCAGCGGTCCTATCACAAATCTCAGTGTGGTGACCGCGGCTTTCAAACCAATTTTTGGCGACTAAAAACTCAAGGTAGAGTCTTTGCAGCGTGGGGCTCTCGTCCACAATTTGAAGCTTCATCTGAGAAGGCGCTTTGTACCCAAGCAAATTGAATTCGTTTTCGATGTCTTTGAAAAGGTCACCCACAGGATCTGGGCTTACGGGCTGAGGCAGCTTCCTAAACTCATAGAGCTCTGAGCCTAGAAAATAGAAAGCCGCATTGGTATTAATTTCGATCAGCTTTAAAACTCCATCTTCGCCCAAGTGAAAATCATAACTCATAAACAGAGAGGCATTGGACTGGGCTTTAAGTCCCTTCTTCTGAAGTTCTTTTTGGGTCCGCTGTCGAGCCTGATCCGTGTGCGAATATGCGTAGGCCAGCCCAACAAATTCTTGAGCTTGCGAAAGCACTGTCTTTGGAAGTTCTATTTTGAAAGGGCTCAGCAAATGTTCTGCCGTGATGGCTTCGAGATCCTGGTGAGACAGACCTGAATACTTGTCTCTTAAAAAAGAGATGAATTGATGTCGAAGCGGCACCGTTATGAACTCCTAAAAGTTTATTTGGGCTTGATGAAGCTTTGGCCCTTTTTCCAACCAGCTCCACAAAGCTCGCCTGATTGCAAGGCTTGGAGCACGCGGAGAACTTCATTGGCATCGCGGCCTATTGTGGGAGTATGAATTCCGATGTACTGGATTTTTTGTTGAGGATCGATGATGAAAGTTCCTCGCGTCGCAATTCCTCGCTCTTCAATCAAAACTCCAAAATCCCGCGAAAGACGTTTTGTTAAATCTGACAGGAGGGGATAGTTTAAATTTCCGAGATCATCCTTGAGCCAGCGTTTATGTGATGGAACTGAGTCTACTGAACAGCCAAGAACTTCAGCGCCTGCTGATTTAAACTCATTCAGTAAGTCACGAAACTGAGTAAGTTCTGTGGGGCACAGCAGAGTAACATCGAGGGGATAAAAGAACAGCACGAGCCATTTTCCTTTGTAGTCTGACAGGCTTACTTTTTTTACTTCACCGTTGTCGAAGACGGCATCGGTCGTAAAATTGGGTGCGAGTTGGTCGATCATTGGCATAAAGACTCCTCTGGGATAATTGTTGCCATAGTGGCACAAATAGGCCAATTAGAGGAGGACTTTGGAGGGTCTGTGAAAATTGTTAGCTGGAACGTCAACGGGATCCGTGCCTGCTATAAAAAAGGGCTCATGGATTATGTGATGGCCGAATCACCCGATATTCTTTGCCTGCAAGAAACAAAAGCTCATCGAGAGCAAGTGGAAAGCGAAGCGCAGACTTTGGGTTACAGTCAAAGTCATTGGTCTTCGGCGGTTCGCAAGGGCTATTCAGGGGTTGCTACTTTCACGGACATTAAAATTGACGCTGTCGATCTAGGTATGGGTATCCAGCAGTATGATTCAGAAGGACGATTTGTGATCACTCGGCATCCTGAATTCGATTTGTATAATATCTATTTCCCCAATGGTGGCTCCGGTGAACAGAGACATCTTTTCAAGCAGCAATTTTTAAAAGATCTCTTAAGTCATCTTAAAGCTGAATTGAGTTTAGACAAAAAAATCATCGTCGTTGGAGATTACAATATCGCTCACCGTGAAGAAGATGTTTATGATCCTGTCAGACTTTCCAAGGAAAGTGGTTTTTTGCCAGAAGAGCGAGCTTGGTTTGAACAGTTTCTGAGCTTAGGTTTCATTGATACTTTCAGGCATTTCCAACCAGAGGCTCAGGGCCGTTATACATGGTGGTCCTATCGAGAGCTTGCTCGTGTGAATAATCGCGGCTGGAGAATTGATTACATCTGCGTTTCTGAGAACCTGAAAAAGCATCTGGTGAAGGCAGATATCCAAGACCAAATTGAAGGTAGTGATCACTGTCCTGTGGTTGCAGAGTTGGAGTTCTAATGCCTTTTCTATTGCTGATTGTTTTCCCTGTTCTTGAACTCTATGGATATTATCGCTTTGCTGTAGCGTTTAGCTTCTGGGATGCAATTCTGATCGCCATGAGCTCGGGGGTTCTGGGCCTTTTTATCATGCTCACTCAGGGGCGAGCGGCTCTCCTGCAGCTTCAGAGGGCACTCCAAATGGGGCAGGTGCCTTCATCTCGGATCATGCATCGTGTTCTGATGGCTTTTGGTGGTTTCTTGATATTTATGCCTGGCCTGTTCTCGGATGTGTTAGGAATTTTGCTCATTTTGCCGGGGCTTCGCCATCTGATTGTTTTTCTTTTTAAAGTGAAGCTCACTAAGTTTTTAAGCCGTGGGAACTTCAGAGTTTTTTCGGGCGGTTTTGGGGCTGCCGGTGGTTTTTCCAGGGCTGGCGACTTTCCGCAGGAGCCACCTCAAGAACGTGAGGCTCAAGTCATTGATATCACGGCTCTGGCGTCTCAGAGAAATTCAAAGAAGGATCAATAAAAGTGGTGAGCATTCAAAAACCAAGAGAGTGCAATGACTCCGCTTTGTGAATGGGTGACATTTGATAAACAAAATTCAACGCTTCAATTTCAAAAAAAGGATCTATGTCTGTGAGGTGTTGTCAAGACCGTGAATCGTCACAATGAGGTGTCGGCCAAGGGCGTTTCATCAATTTGAGCTTTCTGAGCTTTCGCTCAAGCGACGAGCTGTTTCCACATATTCTTCTTTGAAGTGTTTTTTAAACATGGATTGAGCCAGGTGAGAGCTTTTCACGGTCCAATAGTCCACATTCACCGTAATGGCTGCCACCGCGAGTTTATCTTTTTCACCAATGGCATAACCAACAAACCAGTCTGTTTTCCCTCGGGGATTTGTTCCAGTGAGAGATCCTGTTTTACCACCCACCTCGAGCTCTTTGAACCTGCGGTCTTTCATTAAGGGCTTAAAAGATCTTCGCGAAGTTCCGGATGTGATCGTTGCTTCCATGAGGACTTTCAAGCGATCGGCTCCTTCGGGAGAGAGCGCAACCGCTGCAGCGACGGGCTCAGCTTGAAAAAGGATCTTACCTTCTTCATCTCGAACTTGATCCACGATGTAAGGAACTTTCATGACACCATCTTCAGCGACTGCGGCGGCAATCATCGCACCTTGAATGGGGCTCATGGTCGTGACCCGATTGTAGCCTGAGACAATTTCAGCGAGTTCGAAGCTTTCTTCTTTCGGCACATCCGTAAAGCCAGGGTCAAAGGGGAGATCTGATTGAATGTGTTTATTAAAGCCAAAACGAATCGCGTACTCTTCGATATCCGATGGCTTGAGTTTTTCAAAGGTCAATCTTCCAAAAAAAGTGTTCACAGAGCGAGCGAAAGCTTCTCGTAATGTCATTTCGCGAGTCCAGCGATTCTTGCTGCTTGTCATGACATTCTTGCGATAGAGAGTGTGATTCGAGCCGTTGAACATGACGATGGAGTCAGGGCTTAACCCATGTTTATCGACGGCAGCACTGGCTGTCACAATTTTAAAAATTGAAGCTGCAGGAAAAGTACCTCTGAACGCTAGATTAGCACTGTTCTCTTCTTTGCGATTGATCGAAGCAAGAGCTTTGACTTTGCCAGTGACGGCATCCATCACAACAATAGCACCATAATCAGGCTTGTGCAGACGAAGGAGCTTTTCTGCTTCGGCCTGGAGCTCAGGATCGATGGTGTAGGTCACATCCACTTTCTTGGAGTCTCCAAACCAATTGAGCTCTACGGGACTTTGCCATTCATTGTGAAGGAGCTGTGGACCTAACTGCTGAGAGATGAGGCCTCGGACTTCGTGGATCTCTTGAACTCGTTTAAGCTCTTTGGTTTCTGGGGACTCCCAAAACGTGAGGACAAGGGAAAGCACTGCCAAACCAAAGCAGGTAAGAGCTGATCCCATGACGATCCATTTGTTGCGGATTGACCTCATCCCTTTATTAGAAGGGAAAAATTCGTCGGATTCAAGGTCCTAGAGCCTGTTTTAGACAATGGAAAGGTCGGGAAATTCCTTGATTCTGTGTAGGCTTCCACATTAGAAGCAGAAAGGCATTTGGTCGGGGCTATTCATGAAAACAAAAGATAAAATTATTGCCGTTTCCATCGAGCTGTTTAACCGCAGTGGGGTTGTGGCAATCACTACAAACCATATTGCTAAAGAGATGGATATTAGTCCTGGAAATCTCTATTTCCATTTTGCTAATAAAGAAGAAATTATTCGTCAGATCTTTCGCCAAATGCAAAAGGAAACTTACCAACTGTGGCTCAGCCGAAAAAGCGGCAAATTGTTGCCGCCTCTTGAGGTCATCGAAATGAACTTTGAGCTCTTTTGGAAGTACCGGTTTTTTCACAGAGAAATGTACTATCTTCGAAGGAAAGACCCACTTCTTTCAAAACTGTGGAAAGTGCACATCAACAAAGTTTTGAAGCTAATGACAGTGATGTACAAGCGATGGATAAAAGCGGGTTGGATGAGACCTATTCAAAGCCAAGATGAGATTCATTTTTTAGTCAACATCCTGCTGGCGACAGCTTCGACATTTTTGCAATTTTTTGAAAGTGCTGATCGCATTCCGCCTCGAAAGCATGTCGAAAATGGCAAAAAATATGTGGCTCGGTTTCTTGAGCATTACACAACGGGCGAAATGAAAGATCAGTTCGCTCACTATATCCAGTCTGAGCCTTTGGGCTAATGCAGCATATAATCAGTCGGCCTCTACATTGACGCTCTTCAACAAAACGAGTTTAGTAAGGTTGTATCAACTTAAACCAATATGAAGGAGACAGCGATGGAAGGGCAACTTCTTGAGTTAGTGCATTTTGTAACGAGATGGTTACATGTTTTTTTCGGGATTATTTGGATTGGTCATCTTTACTATTTCAACTTCACTCAAGGTGCTTTCATGGCCGAAGCGGATGCTGGCACCAAGTCCGGTGTTCTGACGAAACTCTTGCCGCGAGCTCTTTGGTGGTTTCGTTGGGGTGCTATGTGGACCATGCTCACAGGTGTAGCGATGCTTGGGTTCTTCGGAAAGCAGTACTACAGTGCTGAATTTGGCTGGAATGCAACGGGGATCATGACTCTGGTGGGATCCCTCTTAGGTCTTACCATGTGGGCCAATGTTTGGTTCATAATTTGGCCCAATCAAAAAGTCGTCATTGCCAGTGCCACTCAAGTGGCTAGTGGCGGAGCGGCTCTTCCCGATGCGGCGGCTTCTGGAGCGAAAGCTTTGTTGGCTTCAAGAACCAACACACTCTTTTCAGTTCCTATGTTGTTCTTCATGCTTTCTGCTCGCCATTTGGGTACGGTGAGTGTGACGCCTGAGAGCAACGTGAATTTGTTCTGGGGAATCATCTTGATCACATGGCTTGCGATCGAAGCAAATGCGATCAAAGGAAAGCTAGGACCGATCACAACAATCAAAGGTGTTATCACCGGGGGCTTTGTTCTGACTGCATGGATTTACGCCGTCATGTCATTCACTTTGTAATTCTGTTTTTGGGATTTGCACTGGTTTCTTGCACAAAGAAGCCAGCTGCGGATCTTGCACAGCTATCACCTGAGCAATTGGTTGAGCGGGGGCGTGCCGTTTATGGAACAAACTGTATCGCTTGCCATAATACTGACCCCAAGCAAGATGGGACTGTGGGCCCTGCGATTTGGGGATCCAGTGCAGAACTCTTGAAATATAAATTAGTGATTGGCGGCTATCCTGCCGGGTACCAAGCAAAGAGACCCAATCAAGTCATGCCGAAATTCCCTCAACTAGAGCGTGAAATTCCGGCCCTCGAAGCTTATTTGAATAGGTGAAAAACTTCAACTGCCCCTGAATCCTGTCCCCAGAAGCCCTCATCTTCCGGTTTCAAGTTAATCTGGCGATGATCAACAGCTGATAAATATGTACACAATCTGCGAAGATATTTTGATGCCCGAGCACT
>JAJTIC010000080.1 GCA_021300175.1 Pseudomonadota bacterium | reverse complement strand
AGGCCCGCTTTTTTGATCAAGTGATTTGATATACACTTTGTTGCAATCGCTAAACATTTTCCCATGATCTTGGGACGGATTGCCAAGAGTAGCCTGAGCTGGAAAGGAAAGCTTAAAACCCACTGCCTGATTGCTTGATTTGGCAGAACTTCATCCACCATGTGGATTGCTGACTCATTCATGCGTCTGACACCGCAGCTTGGGCAGAACCCTCTTCGTTTGCAGGAGAATGCGACCAGGTGCTCACTGCTGCAGGATTCACATTTGGCGCGCAAAAACCCGTGAGCCAGGATTCCGCACCTCAAGTATTCTTCAAATTCCTTGATCACAAAATCCGGCAGCGGGTATCCGGTATCAATTTCGACCTGTTCAAGAAAGCTCAGCAGATTCTCCTGTACGATTTTGTACAGCAAAGTTTCCTCGGGCTTGTGTCTTTCATAGGTGAACTGCTTTTGAAGAGCTGCCATCAGGTTGCCAATTCACAGCAAAACACAGGACCTGATCGCGGCCACTGTTATGAATTTGGCGTCTTAATGGTTGGAGTTTTCAGATCGATTTTTCGGTCTAAATCCGCTGGCCGCAGGCTTCAGAACACTGGCCCATGTTGATGATTCAGCAATCAGCAAGGATCTGGATTTGGAACATGATTTTTGTTTGTCGAGCATCGCCTTATGTTGTTCGAGGTCTCAGACTCTGTTTATTTTGTTTATAGAGGTCCGTTGCTGTTGGAATTTTCGTGCCCCAAAAGGGAATCAATCGCAGCAGGTCAACGCTTCATTGAACCACTCAATTTGAATGATTCCGACTTTTCAAAGAAAAAATCAGTCTGTGACAAAAAGGCCAGCGATACTGAACTGCTCATTAAGGATTGCCTAAAAAGGCGCTTTGGAAAAATTTAAAAAACTTGAAACCGATGACCATTAAGTTCATGCGTTTCAAGTTTAATGATTTCAAAGAGAAGGGGTTTTAAGACACTAAATATTGGGTGGGTAAAGGAAGTACCAAATCCACTGGGAAAGATAGGCAGCGAATGGCACACACGGTATAAACCAAATCAGTTTGATTTTCTTGTTCACACCAATTACGAACAAAAGTGAAAAGGCGTTTGAGGAAGTTCAGACGAAGATCGTTTCAACTCTTCCAGGAGAGCTGCACAAGGGTTCGCCAAAATCTCGATCAAGAACATAAAGAAAGTGCGACGGATCATCGCCGCACCTTCGCCTGCTTCCATCTCAAATTATATCGCAATTGCACCTTGAGAGTGCTCGATTAGGAATTTTGAGAACTCAGGTTTCAATGTTTCTCCTGTGAACTCTTTTTCGGTGATTGGTCCAAACAGCGCTTCGCATTTGCGACAGCGTTTGTTTGGTGATGTTAGATAAGGAAAAGACGGCGACCTAAACCCGTTCTTTCCCATTCGGAGAATGCCCACTCGATGCCCAGCAAGTGCCCGAGCATTCCGTTAGACGCTGTTATTTTTGGTTATGTTTGAAGAGTTCGGGATGAGCTAACTCACTGAATCCATTTGTTTTTGATTTCGAGGGTTTACCCCTCTTGGGGAGCTATCTTGTAGCGAAATTTGGCGGAGAGAGAGGGATTCGAACCCTTCTGTTTACTTGGTCTTGTTTGATTTTATTAGTTATTGCAAGTTGTATAATCATATTAATTGTTTACGCGGTTTTCAAAGGTTTCAGTTTTTGGGACTAGGCTCAGTCATGTGAGGCCCAATTTCAATCGTGGCACAGTCCAAACAAGGTAGAATACTGCCCTATCATTTTGGTCGGCTGATTTCCTATGTCGTCCTTGGTGCGCTTTCGGGGTTGCTCGGTGAAAAAATACTTTCAAGCGAACTTGGTTGGTTACGACTTCTTGGTTTTTCTTTGATGAGCCTGTTGTTGATTCTGTCGGGCATCGCACAGTGGAAAAGCACAAGCTTGCTTGATCTTTTCGGAAGCCTTGGAAGTCAGCGCTATCACCGTCTGCGTGCGCGAATTCTTAATCCGGTGGGAACGTCAAGCGCATTTATGATTGGGCTTTTGACAATACTGCTTCCGTGTGGATGGCTGTACAGCTTTACCTTGGCGGCTGCTGCGACTAAATCCGCAGATGGCGGCGGATTGATCATGTTTCTATTTTGGCTTGCGGGTTTACCGGCCTTAAGCAGCATGCAGCTGATTTTGAGAAAGGGAATGGGGCGTTCATCCAAATCGCTTCACAGAATCAGCGCCCTGGTTCTGATCGCTGCTGGGCTTTATGCGCTTACTGCACATGCCCTGATCGGTATGGGCTTTTTAGGTTCACATTAAGCACGCGGCAAACGCAATCTAAATGAGGTTCCCAATCCAAGCACCGATTCAACTGTGACAGATCCCGAGTGGGCTTCGACTATAGACTTCACCAGACTTAGACCCAATCCGTAACCGCCGCCGGCGCTTCTGACTACATCTGCACGATAAAAAGGTTCAAAGATCTTTACCAATTTGTCGGATTCGATTCCTATTCCGTGATCCTTGATTTGAATTTCAATCTCGTTGCCAAGTTCACTAATGCCAATTTCGATTTCTGTCTTGGGTGGCTTTGAATACTTAATGGCATTTTGCAGCAGATTACCTATGGCCTTAAGCATTCTCGCCTCGTCGATCTCGACATAAACCGTAGCTGCTGAAGGAAAATGAATCTCGACACCTGGCTGCTGATATTTGTGAACGACCTGTTCAAGCCATGAATTCAATTCTACGCGCTGTCGTAGCAAAGACCCATTTCCATCACGCAGTCGATAGGATTCAAGCAATTCATCGATCATGACTTCCATTTCGACGATGTCTTCTTGAATTGACTTACGAGTAGATTCTTGTGTAACAAATTCCGACGCCATCTTCAGGCGACCCAGCGGACTTCTCAGTTCATGGCTGACATTCAAAAGCAGAATTTCTTTAGCTTTCATCTGGTTCTGTAAAGAATCAGCCATTTGGTTAAAGGCCACTGCGATACGATTAAACTCGCGCTGCCCGCGAACCATCATCCGAGCAGATAAATTTCCAGCCGAAAGTTCTTGTGAAACTTCGACCAGGCTATTAAGCGGGCGAAGTGCCCGACGAACAAGAAAGTGAAAGACAGCCATCAGAATCAAAGAAACGAAAAATAATCCAATTAATAGCCGAAACATCGAATGAATTGGATCGCGAGCCGGGAGTGTGAACACAAAAATATAGTCCTGCTTTTGAAAGGCCACAAAGGGCTGTCCACGGAAACGACCAACCTTTGCACCTGCTACGATCTTGTCGGTTTCCTGATTGATAATTTCAAGAGTCAAGAGTTCGGGTTGTTCAGGCAAATAGTGTGGCATGAAAAGTTGAGTATCCTGATCGGGTCCATGAATTTGCAGGACAAATCCGAGATCGTTCACAACCTGTTTGGCAATCTCGGGATTGGGTGGAACTCCGATCAATTCCATTTGACGGCCAAGATGACTTTCCAAGTTTTTTGCAAGTATGTGAAAGAAACGTCCCTCCTCGTGTTTCACTCCTGGAAAAATAAAAAAGGCCCCAATCAATATGACGGCTAAAACCGAGATAAAAGCGATCCAAATTGTTCGACCCAGTGATTTGGCATGATTGTTCGAAGTATTCATTTGGTCTTCCTCTCAACGGGAACCGCAAAGACATAGCCTTTTCCCCAAATGGTTTTGATCAGCTTTTGATGCTTGCTCGATTCACCGATCTTCGTCCGCAGCCGACTGATGGCGATGTCAATGCTACGATCAAAGGCTTCCCAGTCTCGGCCCTTTAGATAATCCATGATCTGATCTCGATCGAGCACTTCTCCTGATCGATTCATCAACAAAGACAATAGGTCAAACTCAAGAGATGTCAGTTCAATGTCTTGATTTCCCTTTGCCACAGACCGCCGAGGTAGGTTCATCTCGAGATCTTCGGCAATAAGTCTTTCGTGAGTCGCCTCGTGCGCACTGCTGGTTCTATGATGCGCACGCCGATGCAGCGATTGAATTCGGGCGACAAGTTCGCGGGGATCAAAGGGCTTCGGTAGATAGTCATCTGCCCCAAGCTCAAGCCCAACAACCTTATCTGTTGTTTCTCCACGAGCAGTCAGCATGATGATGGGTACTTGAGAGGTCTTTCTAAGAAGCTTCAAGAACTGAAAGCCGTCCATTTCTGGCAACATCACGTCCAACAAAATCAAATCCACCGTTTGTTCGCTCAGGACTTGCTGAGCTTGCGATGGGGCAAATGCCTGCACGATCTGAATCTGAAATTGAGACAGATAATCAGCGGTCAACTGAACCAGCTTTTTATCGTCATCAAGCATCAGCACCTTGATTTGATTTGTTTGTGGAATTGAAAGTTCTTGCTTCATATTCATAGCCTAACAAATTCGCCCCCTTAAAACATCACGAAATATCAAATAAAAACGTCTATTTACAATTTGTTACAAAGTCTTACCTGGTTGAAAAGATTTATTCTGAACCAGCGCTTATCCTGGATTCAACAGCGAGCACATAAGTTCGCTCAAAAGAAATTAAAGAAAGAGGTTTGTATGAAATCGCTAACAAAAAAAGTCTTATTGGTTGCGCTTGGAACTGTAGCCGTCGTTGGATTCACTGGCTGCAAGCGCGGAATCGAAGGCAAGGCAGATCATATAGTGTCGAAGATCTCGCGAGAACTTGACCTGAATGATGCGCAAAGATCAGAGCTAGAGAAAATCAAACAAGAGGCCATCACGGATATGCGTGCAACTCACCCAGCGCGCAAAGCGCTTGCCACCGAAGTCATTTCGCAGCTGCAAAGTGATACAATCAACGAAGGCAAGATCAGGGACATGATGCAATCCGAAGATGACAAGAAAAAGGCCCTTCGTGAAAAATACCTTACCAAGGTTGCTGCTTTCGCAAAGACGCTAAACAAAGAACAAAAGGCAGAGCTTGCAAAACACCTAGGGAAGTTCTCTCGCCACATGAACGAGCGCTTTGAAGAGTAGTAGATCTTTGAAACTGATCCTCTTGAGGGTCCTCGAAGGGAGATTGGTCGAGGGCTGCAATCGAAGATAGCTCTTTAGTTGTCATTTTGGATTTTAAAAGGACTTCACGAACTGCATGAGGATGAAGATATCTAAATGGAGCT
>JAJTIC010000087.1 GCA_021300175.1 Pseudomonadota bacterium | reverse complement strand
TTTACATGAAAGAAAAAATGAATTCCCTTCTGACTGTCAAAGTTTTAAGCGCGGGAATTCTTGCTAGTTTTGCATGGTCGGTTTTCACTCTGCAGAAACTTTCGACGGAATACTCCTTTAAACAATTTTATCCGTCCAATCACCCGATTTTGCAGACTGACCTAGAGATAAAAAGGATCTTTCAGCTGCAGGAAAAGTCACCTTTTTTGTTTATCTTATCTTTAGACAACGGGCAGTGGCTGGAGCCTTCCAATTTGAGTCGTTTAAAGTCGATTACTGACTCATTGGCAGGCCTCGACGGGGTTGATCAGCTGATCGCAATCACTACGATTGAAGGGGCAAAAACTTTAAAAAACGAAATTCTTATTGGAAACGTGTTCGACCGACTAACACCCTCTCTGTGGGAGAAAGCTGTTAGAGAAAATCCTTTGATGTATCCTCTTTTAATTTCCAGTGACTTTCGAACAGTGATCATCTCTGTGACCACCACAGCCACTTCGTCAAAAACTCAATTGAAATTTTTCCAGTCCGCGGAGAAAGTTCTCCGATCCAAGTCAAAAAAGGTGCAAATCATAGCTGCCGGAGTTCCTGTCATGCAGACCCAGCTGACTCAGTTGATTCGAAATGAACTCTCTCAGTTCATTGTCTTGGGTATCCTAGTTTTTTGCAGTCTGTTCTATATTCTTTTTTCCCATTGGACTGCTGTTATCTTGGCTCTGACGGCTCTGGTCGTCACCCAAAGCTTTTCGGTAGCTCTTTTAGTTCCTTTTGGAATTTCTATGAACGTCATTCTCAGCACTCTGCCAATCATCGTCAGTGTCACGATGATGAGCCTCCTCATACATACTTTGCACTATTGGGCCCAAATTAGACCCAGCTGCGCAACGCCATTGAGAGAGCGCTGGACAGTGGCCCTCCAGGCTCAAGGATCTTTGATTCTCCCCAATTTTCTCAGCACTTTAACGACGGCCTTTGGATTTCTCGCATTGGCCCCATCAGAGATTCCGATCATTCGGCAGTATGGTTTAGCAGTTTGCGGAATTCTCTTAGTTCTTTCAGTTTATGGTCAGCTCGTCGTTCTGCTGTGCCTTCCGTTTATCAACCCCAAGATGCGATCGTGGTTTGATCGACCTGCGACTTGGGCACTTGCTTCCTTGAGGTTTCCGCGTACTTTTTTTTTAGTGGGTATTGGTCTCATGCTGGCAGCTACGTTCGCCAGCTCCCGTCTTCTTTTCTCAGGAAAACTCTTTGATGATCTGCCCCAGACAAACCCGGCTCGACATGCCACAGAGATCATCGACCAAAAAAATGGCGGCCTCGTGAGCTACGATCTTTTGCTCGAGTCGACAAAAGCAGATTTCTGGAAGGAAAGATCCCAAGTGATTAAGATCAAACAATTAACCGAACATCTTCAAAGAGATTCCCAAATTGGCAGTGTGGTCAGCTTTGTCGATTTCTTTCAAGAGGGAATTCCAAGGAGTCAGAGCCAGATATCTGAAACGTTATTTATGTTTACTATGTCAGCACAAAACCCCCTAATGAGTTTTTTGACTGAAGATGGCCGAAAAACTCGAATCATGGTGCGGTATAAAGACGTGCCTTCTGATCATATCGAAGCTTCTCGAGCTTGGATCAGAGAAAGTGCAAAGATCTTTTTCCCAACAGTTAAAGTTAAAGAGGCGGGAATGGCTGTGGCCAATCATACGATCAACCAAGCCGTCTCTCGAGATTTGGTTTTCAGCTTTTGGCATCCAATCTTATTCATCGGGATTCTTCTCTTCTTGGTGTTTAGATCCTTTCGCTTAGCTTTAGTTGCCTGCCTTCCGAATATTGTTCCTCCTGCTATTTTAGTGATCGCGATGGCCTCAACGGGTGTTGTGATTAAGCCATCAGTTGCATTAGTTTTTGCAATTGCTCTTGGTTTTGCATTCAATAATACAGTCTATATCCTCAGCCGTTTTCGTGCACAAAGAGACATTCATTCGTCACTTCTTCAGGAGGGAAATCCATGTCTCTTTGAATCAATAGTCATGTTCTTTGGCTTTGGGATTTTCTCTCTTTCAGAATTTTCAGCGAACCAAGCATTTGGTGCCTTCATGATGATCTCAGTTGTTGCAGGATTTTTCGGTGATCTTTTCTTTCTTCCTGCAGTCTTGAAACTCTTTCCGAAAGCGTTTAGAAAAACAGAACCTCTCGCGCCCGACATAGAACCCGACTGTTCCCATCTGTCGACCAGAGCCGCTTCGTTGGCCTTCATTTTCCTGCTCCCGATGTTGATCTCAGTCGACACCGCGAGCGCAAAAACTGATGCTTCAGAGATCCTCAAGAGGTCTCAGGCAGTCCTTGATGCGACAGATGATCAAGCGCGAGTTGAAATGATAATCACTGAAAAAAATGGCGAAGTGAAAACTCGAAAGCTGGAAATCAAAACTTCTCGGAAAAATGGATTTTCTGTGATTGCGAAAATTCATTCTCCGGCAGATGTCAGAGGAATGGGATTTCTCGGTCAAATTAAAGAGGGAGAGGAGGCCCAGTGGATCTACCTTCCATCTTCTGGTCAAGTGCGCAGAGTTGTCACTGGAAAATCAAAAAGTGGACTCTTGGGTTCTGAGATCAGCCCTGAGGATTTGAACTCTCAAGCAATCAAAAGTGCGTCTTCGATGATGATTGATTCAAAAGGAAAATATTGGGTGATTCAAGTAACTCCTCAAAAAGGCACATCTGAGTATTCGAAGGTTATCTCCTACATCGACAAGACACATTATACTCCGATGAAAGTTGAATACTTTGTCGGGAAAAAGAGAAAAAAAACGGTTGAATTCAAACGTTACAAGAAGCTGGGAAGTATTTTTCGGGCTCAAATAATAAACGTCAAAAATCATCTCAATGGTCGAAAGACTGACCTTAAGTTGACAAATATCCAAGTGAACAAAGGTCTCGGTCCCGAGCTCTTCTCTCCGTCTGCTTTAAAGGACTGAAAGTGAAGATTGGCAATCCTAAACTACGAGCTCTTGTGTCTTTTCTTTTTCATAAAACAAAACATTGTGAGCCGGTCACTTCTCGGATAGGATTTCAATGTCATGTTAAGGACTCATGTCGTCTTTGCTATGTTAAGTATTTTATTTTTGAATGGTTGCCATCTATCTCTGGCTTGGGCAGATTGGGAAGCCCAAGGAAATGTTAGAATTTTTAATTCTCAATCGCTCCATCTACATTCTACTGAATTCTCGACAAAATCTTCGGGCTTGGAATTTAATCCGCAGCTTCAAGGCAAGTGGGGATCTTCAGGTCGACTCAAAGTCAATGGCCGTGTTTCTGTGGACGGAGCTGCTAAAGATTCGTCTGAGAGACTTCGCATTCAAGAGAGAAACTTCTTTCTCCAAGCTTCAAAAAAATCCTTCTCTGCTCGTCTTGGGATTCAGGACCTGACAATGCCAGGCCCTGATATACTCAATCCGATGGATGTAATTCATCCAAAAGATTTTAAAAATCCTTTGGCACCCGTGGAGTTAGGCTCTTTGGGTTTATCAGCGGGGCAAAATTTTGAAAGCTGGAATTACTCAGTTCTTTATATACCCCTGCAAACGCCCCCCAGACTGCCGGGAGAGAAAAGTATTTGGTGGCCGAGAAAAAAACGACTGCCTTTAGATTATGAGTTTGTCGATGAGGCAAGGATTCCCGAGAATGTCGAATACCGAATACAAGGTCCCATCGAAGTTGATCGAGCCCGTAAAGATAATTTTGCTATTTTATCGAGCTACATAGGGCTTGATTTTGAAACACACTTCCTTATTTATGAGGGGCTCTCCTTGGATCCTCAGCTTCTTTTCAATGCAAGCTCGACGAATTTTGTTCTTGAGAGCCCCATCGAGTTGATTCCTTTTTACTATCGCCACCGAGTCATAGCTAATTCTTGGGTGATTCCAATGGGAAATTGGTCTTTCAAAGCTTCTGGGAGTTTGAAGTCACCCCTCAAAAGTAAAATGTATGTTGCTGGCAGAACGAACCCGATCGTCGAAGGCTCAGAGTCCACGGGGGTTATCGGAGTTGAAAAGAATATCGATTCTAAAGGCGGTTTCTTGACTATCATTCTTCAGAAGACCTGGGAAAAACGAGAATCCTCTAATCAAATTAGCTTCTTACGTTCTGTTTTCGAGAATGCGTGGAACTTTGCCATCAGGTATCCTCTCAATGAACAAAATCAGATCCTCGCAGGCTTGGTTTACGACAGCGTTGGAAAATCCAGTATCACTCAATTGAGCTATACCTTCCGGATCAGTGACCAGTGGTCTCTGGATGCACATCTGCAATTTCTTGAGGGAAAAGATACCACGATGGTAGGCCTTTATCGCAATTATGATCAAGGTGCTCTGAAAATGACCTATAACTTTTAGAAACTGATCAGGGCGGGAACACCTTCAGTATCGAAGAGCGTTTTCGTGGCTGCGATCAATTGAGAAAAGGAGAAGTCTTTAAGCGAAATTTCTGAGCCAAGGTGCAGGGAAAGTTTATTCAAAGCTGTCGGCATAAAAAGGCCTCCTTGCCATCAATCCCACAAATGTGGAAAATCAAAACAAGAAGACCCGCGAAGTTTTTTATCACAAATTTATTCGCAGATTTGTTCAAACAAAAAAACTGCGTGTCAAAAAGTTCGACGATCTACTACGGCACTTTGTAAAGTACTTCAACATCCTCTTTTTCTTGAACGCGAAATAAACCAACATTTAGACTCGGCATGGATGTCGCAGTATAAGCCACCCGTAAGTATCGTTCCAGTTGTACAAAGGGAAATTTATCCCACAACATTTTGAACGGTAAGAAGGTATTTATATGAAAGCCACTTTTTTTGTTCTCGCTCTTTCTCTTATCGCTTCTTCGTCATTCGCTGGTTTACGTTCGGTGCAAGGCGATACACTTAGTGCCTATAGGATCGCTGCTTTACAAGCGCTTGAGAAAACAAATCTTCAATGCGACCGTTTTATCGAAATGGACAAAGTTAGAGAATTGATAACGTGGGCCTACCTTGCTCAAGTAGATGATTCTGGTCCTCAACCAGCGGTTATCTTTTTCTCAAGACAAAAGGGCAATTACTCGCGTATGGTCTCACGCATTACGACTGACGCTGCTTACGCCGAAATTAAGAACATTCAATTCCTTGCACAGGAACTCAAAGAGGTTAATCACGGTACACTGGTTCAACCAAAGGTAACGTCGGACTGGGCTACTTCAAGTGAATTGTCTTGTTCTAATTCTAAATAAGGAGCAGGCTCAAACTCTAGTTGAAAGTCGTCGTTCGAGCGGCGTTGGTTGCTTTGGTTAGACGGGCTCTACCATCGTGTCAATTTTTTATCTTCGGTGAGCGCGCGAAGTAGAGCCCACAGACCCGGAAGGCCTGCGTGACCGCGCATTCGACGTCGAGAAGAAACGTTTCAAGTTTCGAGAGAGTTTGAGCTCGTGGCTCCCGAGCAAGGACGACTTTGCCGAGGGTGGCTCATATTTCTTTGGCTGGTCTTTAAGAGGTGTGTCCTAAGGCTGTGACCGATGTGAAAATGAATTGCCTTAGTAACCTCACTGATGTCCAAACAGTGTTTGACATTCTTGTGGGAGTTGAAAATCCAGAGGTCATTGAGTGATTAAGGATTCATTTAAAGATTTATTCTTTCAGTGGCTAGGTCGTAGTAGCCGTCTTGAAAAAATGGTTTCGATTTTAACTTGTGGATCTTTTACAAAGGAAAACAGTTTAGAAATAGGCGCAAAAGAATTTTGCTAAGGCAGCCAACTTGGAGAAACGTCCATGAAAAAGCATAGCTTAGATACTTTGAAGCTCATCACTGAGATTTTACGAGAATCCTCCCTTGAAGAAACTCTCACAGGAATCATTCGGTTCACGACTCACTTACACCCTGACGTGCAGCCGGCTATTCTTCTTTATGATGAGAAAAAACGTGTCCTTTACCGAGGAGCAGCCCCAGACTTCTTAATGACCCCTGAAGAAAGTGCTGCCACTCTGGATGTCAGAGCCAATTCAGTCCCTGCAGCTCGAGCGGCATTCTTTAAAAAAGCTGAGTACTCCTTGGATGTTTCAAAAGATGAGTCTTTTCCTTTTTTTGGTCCTTTTTACAACCGTAACAGAATCAAGTCAGTGTGGGCGCACCCTGTTCTCAGCTCCCAAGAAGATGTTCTCGGAGTTGTGATTTTCTTTTTGCCTCAATTGAATTCTCCCCTTGATCTCTACAAAGAGACGATGGACGTCGTTCTTGAAATGACTCGAATGGCGATCGAAAAAGTTATTGCTCGTAAGCAAAAGGAAGCTTACCTCGCAGAACTGCAAGAGAACCAAAAGCGACTGAACTTAGCCCTCTCAGTGAGAAAGATGGGAGTTTGGGATTATAACGTCAATCTAGATCAATTGAGGTTTGATGAGAATGCACTCTATCTCTTTGGCCTCACTCAAGTAGATTTTGGCGAACGTTACCAAGATTTTGCAGAAAGTATACATCCTGAAGACCGCGAAAGAGTGGCCCAAGTGGTCACAGAAGCCATTCGACAGAAAAAACTCTATTTTGCTGAGTACCGGATTTTCAAGAATGGTGAGATTCGCCACATGACAGGCCTTGGGAATCCATTTATCGATCCAGCTTCAAGTCACCTGATTTATACAGGGATCACCTGGGACCGTACTGATGAAGTCCACAATCAAGAAAAACTACAGCTGGAACAGGCGAAGTCAGTTTCCAATGCAAAAATGGCCTCTCTGGGAGAAATGGCGACCGGTATCGCTCATGAAGTCAATAACCCACTCACCATCATCATGAACCGTGTGGAAACTCTGCGCGCAGCCCTGGAGCAGAAAGGAATCCAAAGAGATTTCATCTTTTCTGAGCTCAATAAGATGCAAGAAACTGTCGGGCGAATTTCTAAGGTCGTTAAAGGTCTCAGTGCCTTTTCACGAAATGCGGATCAAGATCCCTTCATCTCTGTGGACTCTTACACAGTGATTGAAGATGCTGTGGAGCTTTCGCTTGAGAAACTCAAATCGGAAGGGATCCAAGTCGAAATCGAATTGAGCAAAGAAGCTTATATCTCGTGTCGCCCATCTCAAATTGCGCAAGTCCTACTGAATCTGATTAACAATTCCTACGATGCCATTCAATCTTCAGAGAATCCTTGGGTCCAAATTCGCTCTGAAATCGAAAATGAGCAACTGATCATTTCTGTGACGGATTCTGGCCAAGGAATAGAAGAGCCCATTGTTGAAAAACTCATGCAACCCTTCTTCACGACTAAAAAAGTCGGTAAAGGAACCGGTCTTGGCCTCTCTATATCCAAGGGCTTGATCGAAGATCATGATGGACAGCTCTACTATGATCGCTCGTCGAAAAATACTTGCTTCAAAATCCATCTCCCCCTGTCGCCGAGAGCTAGTAAATCTTCGACAAATCCATCGAATATTTCCCAGGGGCATAGTTCAACATTCTCTCTTTCCTAAGAGCTTTGAACTCACGAGATTGATTCGCTGAAGAAGCAAAAGGATAAATCGCAATCCCTCCGCGAGGAGTGAACTCTCCGATGACTTCCAGATAGCGCGGCTTTAAAAGCTTTGTGAGGTCATCACAGATTTTCTGGATGCAGTCTTCATGAAAATCACCATGGTTTCTGAAGCTAAAAAGATAAAGCTTCATCGATTTACTTTCCACCATCTTTTTATCAGCGATGTAGTTCACATAAATGCGAGCGAAATCAGGCTGACCTGTCTTCGGACACAAAGAAGTAAATTCAGTGCAAACAAAAGTCGTCCAAGCTGTCTTGCCGGCATGGTGATTATTAAAAGCTTCTAACAATGTAGGATCATAAGAGACTGGATAGTCTGTTTTCTTTTCGCCCAATTTAGACTCTTTAAGCTCCTGGGAGCGCTTCCTATTTGCCATCTATTCATACCTCACAATCAAATGATACCCAAAAGACGATCGGACGATCGGAGACATCTGCCCCGGCTGCAACAATTCTGCAGCTTCTAAAAAATCTGGAGCGAGCAAATGTTTTTTTCGAGAAAGATCCCCTAAGTCACCGCCCACTTTCGCCGAAGAGCAATGTGAAAATTTTTTTGCAAGCTCTTCAAAGGTTTTTCCTGTTTGCAAAGCTTTCATCACATCTTCGGCTTCAAATTTATGCTGACATAAAATATGCTTGAGCTTCATAGCTCCCCTCGAGATCTTTTTTCAAGCAGAACGTCTTCAGCAGAGGCTTGAGTTCGCAAAAAGTAGTGAGCTTTTAAAATATTCTTTTGTGTTTCCGTAAGATCCCCGCAGGCTCCAAGGCGAGACATCCGGTCTAAATACATATGATAACATCCCAAAGCTGCAGCCACCGAAATATTATAGCTCTGCACGAATCCCGTCATGGGGATCACTACTTTATAATCAGCGGCAGCGACCATTTCTGGACTCACGCCGTCTTTCTCGTTTCCTAAAACCAGAGCCGTGGGCTTTGCAAAATCCACTTCGCTTAAAGGTACCGAAGAGGCGTCCAAATAAGTCACCGCAATTTTAAAGCCCTGCTCTTTCAAATGATCCACACAAGCTCTGGTGGACTTCCACTTTTTAAGTTCAACCCACTTATCAGCCCCGGCGGTGGTTCTTTGGCTTTCCTTAAATTTTTCACCGAGCTCAATCATATGAACCTGGCCAAAGCCCAAAGCTTCAGCGCTTCTCATCACCGCGGAGGCATTTCCGCGATCATAAATATTTTCTAAGACGATGGGATTCGAGAAAGTTCTGCCTTCGAGGACTTTCTCGATCTTTTGAATTCTCTCTTGCGTGAGTAAGGGACCCACCACTTCGATCACCACTTTTGGATCAAAAGAGTGGGATCCAACCTGAATCTGAGCCTCGAATGGAAACATTACTTCAGCAACAGCCCCGGATCTTTTGCCAGATCACGAGTGATGTTTTTTTGGTGAGCTTCCAGTGTTCCGCCGCCGATTTCGAGCAGCTTCGCATCTCGCCACAGTCTCTCGACAACATATTCTCCGACATAACCATAGCCGCCCAAAACTTGGATGGCTCTATCTGCCACATTTTTTCCCATGGTGGTCGCCACCAGCTTCACGCCGTCAGAGTCGGCGCGGTTGCCTTCTTTGTTTAGATCTAGTTTACGAGCGACATCGTACACATACGCACGAGAAGCTTTGAACTCTGCATAGGAATCGGCAATGTGTTTCTGGATCTGACCAAAGTGCGAAAGTGGCTTTCCAAAAGCTTCTCTTTCCGCCGCGTAACGATTCATTGCTTCTACGGATCTCATGGCGATCCCTAAAGACATCGCTGCCAGCGTGACTCTTTCAATCTCAAGATTTCGCATCATGTGGAGCATGCTGTCGCCTTCGTGGCCAATCAAATTGCTGGCCGGCACTTCGCAGTTATCGAACACGATTTCAGCCGTGTTTGAACCACGCATTCCCAATTTATCCATGATCTTTTGACCCACTTGATAGCCAGGCATTCCCTTTTCCACGAGGAAACTTGAAATCTGAACACGTCCATTTTTCTCGCCGGTTTTTGCATAGACCAAGAGGGCGTCAGCAGGCGTCCGATTCTCATCAATGGTGCCATTGGTGATCCACATCTTACGCCCATTCAGAATGTACTTATCGCCTTTTTTCACAGCGGTGGTTTGCATTCCCAAGACATCCGTGCCCACGGCTGGCTCTGACATGGCCATTCCCCCCACCCATTCCCCAGAGCAAAGCCTTGGCAAATACTTTTTCTTTTGCTCTTCAGACGCATTCACTGCAAAGTTATTCACAATCAGCATGGAGTGCGCAAGATAGGCCAAGCAAAATCCAGGATCTGAATAAGAGAGTTCTTCGTGGACAATACAAGCAGCCACGGCATCTAATCCTGAACCCCCATATTCTTCAGAAACAGTGACCCCTAAAAGGCCCAATTCACCCAGCTTTCGAAACAAGGGCAGGTTGAATTTTTCTTCCCGATCAAACTTGTGAGCTTGTGGCTCGACTTCCGACTTTACAAAAGATCGGATGGTTTCTCTCAGCATCGCATGCTCGGGAGTAGGATTATAAAGATCGAACTGATTCCACATATTTGGCTCCTTGAGTGAACAAGAGCTCTTGTCCTATTTTGCAGGTTCATTTTCCACACTTAACGCTAAGCGCTGAGAGCCCGCAAACACCACCCAAGGACGATTGCAGCCGAGGATCCCTGAAGACTGTTAAAGGCCTGATTGATTTTCTCTGACTTCAGAACAAAACTGAGAGCCATGAAAAAGATCCAACTCTCTGTCCTTGGCATTGGCACCGAACTGACTTCTGGGCAAATTTTGAATCGCAATGGCCAATGGATCTCTGCGGAAGCCAAAAAATTAGGGTTCACAACGAGCTTTCATTTAGTGACCCCTGACGAGCGTCCCTTGATTCGTAAAGCCCTCACTTTAGGTTGTGAGACCTCAGATCTCGTTTTCGTCACAGGTGGCCTTGGCCCCACGACGGATGATTTTACTCGCGACATGATCGCTGAGTTTGTAGGTCAGCCTCTGGAGTGGCATGAGCCCTCGTGGAAACATATTCAAAACCGACTCAATTCTCGAGGCGTCCCCGTTCGTGACATGCAAAAGCAGCAAGCTTACTACCCTCGCGGAGCGACCGTTCACTTTAATCCTTACGGCACAGCCAATGGATTTTCCTGTGATTTCAATTCACCTTCGGGATCCAAAAAGATTTTTGTCCTCCCTGGTCCGCCGAAAGAAATCGAAGGCATTTGGAATCAAGATATTTTTCCTTTTCTTAAAGAGCTTTCAAAAGATTTAGATCCTGTGGTGACTTTGTCATGGGATTGTATTGGACTCGGTGAATCAGAAATTGCGACCATGACAGAGAATGCTCTCGAAGGGCTCGGACTTGAAATTGGCTACCGAGTGCATTTGCCTTTTGTGGAAGTAAAAGTCACTTTTGAAAAGTCCCAAGAAACACGGCTAAAACCACACTTTGAAAAGCTCACCCAAGTCCTAGGCCCCTATACAGCTTTTAGAAACGGGGAAGATGCTGCAGACTTTTTCCATCAGTGGCTGAGCGCTCTCCCCAATCAAAATTTTTCTCTAGAACTGATCGACACTTGCTCTGAAGGAAAACTCCTTCAGCGGCTGCAGAAATCATTAAAATACTTTAGCAACGGCCATCCGGCTTTGATCAAACTTAAACTCAGCACAGCCCTGAGAGGATTAGCCCATTTTCAAGTGCAATACCAAAGCATCACGAAAGACTATTTTTTAGAATCTCCCGATCATTATCGCCCCCTCACTATGACCGAGCGAGAAAGACAGTACTTCCTGGAGATGGCTCTTTACCATCTCGTGAAGTTTTTAAGGTCCCTTTAGTCAGTAAATTTTATTCCCACTTTAAAACCTACACCCACTTCAAGACCCACTCCAGCAATTTCTCTTATCTTCCTCCTTTCAAAATAAGGACTCCCTTGAGATTAGAAAACTCCGTGCATTGAATTGAATAAAGGCTCCGCCGTCAAACCCATCAATCAAAATCTATCAAAACTAATCAATACGACCTTCTAAAGAAATCATTTTTTCGTTGACAAAAATCCACAAAAAACATACCTTCGGTCATATTAAGAGATGATAATTTCCTTATCGCCAAATGGAGAGTGGATCTCTCGAGAAGTTTTGTTGGCATGAATGACCTTAAAATAGGACTTGTATTTATGAAATCTCAGGGCCTTCTCAAAAAGCCAATGCTTGCCTACGGGGGTGAACTTCGTAAAAAAGCAAAAGGACGCAGCCATCGGCCGTTGGTTTTTCGCTCTGGGAGTATGCATATCACTCTCAAATCTTCACAAGCTCGGGGTTCTTCTTCTTTTCAAGCTTCTCATCTCAGAAAGAAAGTAGCTCACTTCGTCACTGAGTTTTCTGCGAAAAAGGGCGTTAAGATCTTGAGTTTTGCAAATGTAGGTAATCACTTGCATCTGCATGTGAAGCTCACAAACCTGACTCTTTACAAAGCTTGGATTCGTGGACTGACATCAGGTCTTGCAATGGCATCTCAGGGGCTTCAAGGCTTAAAATCTCTCAAAGCAAGAGGCCTTCGCTTTTGGGATCATCGACCATTTTCTAGAGTCATCCAAAGTTTTCGGCACTTCTCAAATACTAAATCCTACGTAGAAGTGAATCTTCTTGAAGGACTTGGAATGCCCAGATACCAAGCCGAGCTGCTGATCCATGGCTCGCGGAGATTCTTTAAATCAGGTTGAAGGCTTCAGCTCACCCTCATCTGCTCACCTTCATCTACTCCTAGGTGCCGAATAATGAAATGACATTTCCACCTGGATTTTGAGTCTCAATAATTGCATTCCCAGAGCGTATGGAAAAAGCATTGAGATCCTCATCTCTTTGCTCAAAAATGGCAACGATAGGGCGCGCCTTAGGGAGATCTTTTTTGCGCGCGACAACGACTTCGCCTCCATTTTCGTGAACAGCTTGCGCAATATCGTCCAACAAACAATCATCTTCTAAATTCAAATCCATCGGATGAAGTGCCAAACCCCCAGTTTCTCGATTAAATCGACCAAAGATGAAGACATCCTCTGCGATGATCAGTTTTTTTACTTTTCCGGCCGCCGCGGCTTTTGCGATTTGAAAAATATTTGAAGTCGCAAGTCTATTTTTAAAGCCTAACTCAAGTTCCCTCAAAGAATTCAAAAAAGAGACCTTTGATTTAAACTTAGATAGTTCCACCGCAGCCTCGAAGACTTCTGCAATATTCCCTTCAGAAAATTGAGTCCCAAGAATAGAGGCGTCAATTCCATTTTGCTTTGCTTGATCGAGTAATGGAATGTGTAAGTTTTGAGAAGCAACAATAAAAACTCTCTGAGAATGAGAGGGGTGTATTAGCCCGCGAGCAGAAAGATCTTTAATAACACTTTCTTGATCGGCTTCTGACCTTATCAAAAGGGTCAGCAGTCGACTGAAAGACTGACTGTTTCCCGAGAAAACGTGTAGAATTCCATTTTCGATCGCGAGCACAATAAACTCTCTGTCTGATTGCAGCCACTTCAGAAGGGGTTTTACGTGAAAGTTATCAGCCAGTGAGTAGAATGTCTTCGTGTTTACTGGGACTCTGAGCACTCTCAGGTAGTTATCTTTTCGAAAAATGCCTAAACTCATTCCTTTCTCAATGCGAACTCTTCCATCCATCACAATATCCCTGATGGGAGAAAGAAATGATCGGACACTTTGTGGATCCAGCTCAGAGAGTAGCTGGGCCTCTATATCCAAAAGTATCTGAGATGATTTTTGCTGCAAGTCCCTCCCTGACCTCGGTGAGTTCAAATAAAGAGACAAATGAACACCCGAGCTAGACTCGATGATTCCTGCCAACTTAGCTTTGATTTTCTGATTCATACTCACTCCTCGATTTCGCCTCTCATCAGTGAGATAGCGTGTACAGGGTAAGCAGAAAAGAAACATTCATAAAATAGATATATTTGAATGAGATGTTTATATTTAGAAATACAATCCGTAACAAATTGAAAACACAGCCCTATTGGCCGTCATTGGCGCGCTAAAAGCGGGGTCTAAGAAATACACCCTGTCGTGAAACCACAATTGGTGCAACGAAAACAGCCGCCGACCAGCTCTGTCTGTCCGCCACAATCAGCGCACTTGGGGGCGTCCACCGGCTTTTGTAAGTCGCTTTTGCGATTCAAGGGTTGCGAAGATTTGCATCCATCTCGATAAATGGCGATAGATTTCAATCCCAAGCGATATGCTAACTGATAAACTTCTAAGATCTGGTCCACCGAAGTTTCTTTCGCAAGATTCACAGTCTTTGAAATAGCACCGCTCAAAAACGGCTGAAGGGCTGCCATCATTTTCACATGGCCCTCTGGCTGAATGTCATTGGCACAAGCAAAAATCGCAAAATGCTCAGGCTTCAGTTTGCTTGTAAGGATTGCCATTTCTGATCGATCGGAACTTTCCTTCAAAAGCTCACTCGTAATTTCATCGATCATTTTTTCTGAGTAACCTAAGGCCCTCAGTGCTTGAGGAAGTGACTGAGACACTATCTTTTGCACTCCCCCTCCGGCCAACTTCTTGTATTTGACCAGTGAAAATTCAGGCTCAATACCGGTTGTATCCGCATCCATAACAAGGCCAATAGTTCCTGTAGGAGCCATCACAGTCATCTGAGCATTACGAATCCCATATTTGCTTTTTCTCGCAAAAACTTCTTCCCAAACCTTTCTCGCGAGTGCACGAAGATTTTCAATTTCAGAATCTTGTGTGTTGGGAAGTAGCTCGAGAGCTTCTCTGTGCTGAGACAGCACTCGCCAAAACTCTTTTTGATTCTTTTTGTACTCAGGAAAAGAACCTTTCTTAACAGCGATTTCTTGGCTGGTGTGAACAGCCACCCCCTGCAGAAGGGCTCCTAAATGCGAGGCCCAGGCACGCCCTTCCGAAGAATCATAAGGAAAACCTTTGCGCATCAGAAAGCTTCCGAGGCCAGCAAATCCCAAACCCAAAGGGCGAAATCGCACAGAATTCTCTGCGATTTTTTCGGTTGGATAAGAAGCGAGCTCCACGAGAATATCTTGCGCAAGGAACATCACCCGAGCGGCGTGAGTGTATCCGGCATAATCAAAACTTCCATCTTCACTCAAGAATTTCCCTAAATTCAGACTTGCAAGATTGCAGGCTGTGTCTTCGAGAAACATATACTCCGAGCACGGATTGCTGGCCACAATACTTCCGCTCTTTGGGCAAGGATTCCACTGATTGATGGTTTCATGAAATTGAATGCCAGGATCTGCACAACCCCACGCTGCTTCGCCAATTTTTTTCCAAAGATCTCGGGCGCGGATTTCACGAAGGTAAGATTGATCAGATCTGCCTTTGAGAGTAAACGGAAAATCCTTCTCAACGGCATTCATAAACTCATGAGTCACTCTCACCGAATTATTGGCATTCTGCCCAGACACCGTTCGATACGCTTCCCCTTCAAAATCAGAGGAGTAACCTTCACGAATCAAGGCACGCGCTTTGTCTTCTTCTCGGTACTTCCAAGTAATGAAATCCTCAATCTCTGGATGATCAATATCCAAGATCACCATTTTGGCTGCTCTCCGAGTCGTTCCTCCTGACTTGATCGAACCCGCAGCGCGGTCAAAAATTTCAAGAAAAGAGATCACTCCTGAGGAACTCCCCCCGCCACTGAGCTTTTCATATTTGGATCTTAAAGATGAAAAGTTCGTGCCGCTGCCACTACCAAACTTAAACAGGCGAGCTTCATTTTTGAGAAGTTCATAGATTGATTCCATGTTGTCTTCAATGGACTGAATGAAACACGCCGACACTTGAGGCTTCTTGAGTGCATCTTCAAGGCGAACGACTTTTTTCTTTTTCAAGTCATAGTAAAAAGAATGACTTTCACTTTTCACTTTGTAGGAATCTGACAATCCACAGTTAAACCAAACGGGGGAATTAAAGCTCGCTCGCTGACTCAAGAGAATGTATTCGAGTTCCCGCGAGAAGATTTTGAGATCTTTCTCAGAATTAAAGTATTTCTGAGTTTGAGCACTGGCTGTAATGTTTTTAACGACTCGCTGAACAAGCTGAAAAATTGAAGTCTCTCGCCCCGTGCGTGGCACACCCACCTTGCGAAAGTACTTACTGGCCGCAATATCTACCGCCAACTGACTCCAACCTTCAGGAGCTAAAACATCGGCCTGCTCGAAATAAACCTTTCCCTGAGCATCTTTAATAGTGCATTGAAAGGTTTTGGCAGGAAACATCTCTTGGACAGAGCCCTTGAGCTTTGGGACAAAGTGCATTGAGACTTTCAGAGATTGGACTTTGCTTTTCATACTGTGATATTTTGTCACGAGAACAAGAAAGAGCAAAAATGAAAAGCCTTTACCTCGACTACAATGCCACGACCCCTGTTGATCCTGCTGTTTACCAAGTCATGGCCCCCTATTTCGTCGAGCATTTTGGGAATTCTGTTTCAAGCCTTCATGAGTTCGGCTGGAAAGCTGACCAAGCTGTGGAAACTGCTCGTCAACAAGTGGCCCATCTTTTAGGGTGTCGCCCTCAAGAAATTTTCTTCACAAGCGGGGCCACGGAAAGCAACAATTGGGTCATTCGAGGCTTGATGGATCATTGGCGAAAAACGGAACCTCAATTTAAGCCTCATGTCCTCTCGAGTCCTGTGGAGCATTCTTCGGTTATTCAAACTTTAAACTGGGCCCAAAGGGCAGGACTGCTCGATGTGACTTTCGTTCCCGTAGACTCGAGTGGAAAGGTCCAGGTTGAAGAAGTGAAAAAGAATCTTCGCCCTGAAACAAAACTCATGAGTTTTATGTGGGTGAATAATGAACTGGGAACTTTTAATCCTTTGCAAGAGCTCGGGAAGCTCGCCCATGAAAGGCAGATTTACCTCCATACCGATGCGACTCAAGCTATTGGAAAAACAAAAGTGGACTTAAGCGAGTTCCCCGTAGACCTTCTCTCGTTTTCTGGTCATAAAATTTATGGCCCCAAAGGCGTCGGGATTCTTTATCGGCGTTCGAAGAATCCTTCCGTCCAGCTGGAACCCCTTTTATACGGTGGCGGCCATGAACGCGGGCAACGGTCAGGCACAGTGAATGTTCCGGCTGTGGTGGGAATGGGTGCCGCTTGTGAAATCGTGGCTCAGAGATGGGCTCAAGATGTGGAAAAAATGATGGGGCTTAAGAAACAGCTCTATGCAGATCTCAAGGGCCACTTTCCAGGACTCCGCCTCAATGGATCTCAAGATCTCGAAGCTTCAGCTTGCAACACACTCAATCTCACTTTCACGCAGCAACAGCTTCCGGGCCAAATCCCTGGCCTTGCTGTCAGCCGAGGATCAGCTTGCCACTCGGGTTCAACAACAAGCTCCCAGGTTCTGAAAGCCATCGGCATCCCAGAGCGCGAGGCTCAGAACACTCTTCGTATCAGTATGGGAAGGGATCAAACCTGGGAAGACCTCTCGAGAGTGGCTCCGCTCTTAAAAGCCTGCCTTCGATAAAATTAAGTAATTTCAAGTATTTAGGATGTAACTGGGAGGCCTGCAGGCTGTCTGTTGACAGGCTTTTCAAGAAAGGACTTTCTTGATAGAATGGTCCCAGAGTATAAAGGTGCATGATGATTCAAATTTCTGAAACAGCAGCTAAAAAATTAAGTTCCCTCAAAAGTGATGAAGGTCGGGATGACACTTATTTTCTTCGCGTTGAAGTCAAAAAAGGTGGCTGCTCAGGATTGTCCTACAAAATGGATTTCGACAACCAACCCCGCCCCGGCGATAAAACTTTTGAACAGCACGGACAGAAAGTTGTCGTGGACACTCAGTCTTTCATGTACCTCATCGGAATGGAACTGGACTTCCAAGGTGGCTTGAACGGCAAAGGCTTTGTCTTTAATAATCCCAACGCCACTAAAAACTGCGGCTGCGGGGCAAGCTTCAACGTCTAATTAATTATAGAAACTGATCTTGCGGTAGACCCTCAACATGAGATTGGGTGGGGAACCATCGCTTTCTATTTCTTGAGTTTCTCATTGGTTCTTGGGTTTTTATTTTGAGGCTTAGGTCCAGCAGGTTTTGGCGCGTGTGTGACTTCATTGAGCACCAAAATGTCTTGAACCGCATGACTGCTACCCGTGCCTTTTTGCTGCTGAGGACGGAACCCGCGAAGTTTTTTGCTCTGGCTCGCCTCTCGCTCCAGATGTTCAGTCACATCGATGGTGATGGGACCAAAGCAGCGTAACTGGCAGGCCAGTCGTCGTTGATCAATATAGTAAGAAGATCCAATCAAATTGATCTCTGCTTTTGAAGGCGGGAGAACATTGTGTTCACCTTCTTTGATTTTGATTCGGCATTCAGCGCAACTCGGAACTCCATGACAAATGCTTTTCACATCGATGTTGTTCTCATGACAAAGCTGCAGAACGCTCTTATTCGGATCAATTTCAATTTCAATATTCTGAGGCAATACTTTCATTTTCATCGAACAGTCACTTTCGCAAACTTCTTCTTCCCCGCTCGCACCGTCAGAACTTCACCAGCTTTCAGATTCAGTTTGAGCTTATCGTCTTCCACTTTTGTTCCGTTGATTTCGACCGCTCTTCCCTGAACCAAACGTTTCGCTTCGGAAGCGCTGGGCGCAAGCCCCACTTGATTCAAAAAATGGCAAATCCAAATAGGCTCTGTCGGTTGATTGAAGTCCACTTCGGGCAGCTCATCCGGAAGACCTTTTTCCACAAACATGCGGTGAAATTCGTCTTCTGCCGCTTTCGCTTTCTCAGCTGAGTGAAATCGAGTGATCAATGTTTTTGCTAAATTGACTTTCACATCTCGCGGATGCTGCGCCCCTGATTTCAAATCCATTTTGATTTTTGAAATGTCGGCCGGAGTCAGATCCGTCAAGAGCTCATAATAGCGAATCATCAACTGATCTGACACTCGCATCGTCTTCCCGAACATTTCACGAGGGGAATCAACAATAGAAATATAATTATCCAAGGACTTGGACATTTTATGAACACCATCGAGCCCTTCGAGTATAGGCACCGTAATCACCACTTGCTGTTCACTTTGGCCATAGGCTTTCTGCAATTCGCGGCCGACCAAAAGATTAAACTTCTGATCTGTCCCCCCAAGCTCCACATCACTTTTTAAATGAACCGAGTCATACCCCTGACAAAGCGGATACAAAAACTCATGAATACTAATTGGAATATGGGCCTGAAAACGCTTGGTGAAATCATCACGTTCTAAAAGTCTTGCCACTGTATACTGGGCTGAGAGTTTTATAAAATCCGCAGGGGTCAGCTTTTGAAACCAATGAGAATTAAAAACAATCTCTGTTTTACTTTCATCAAGAACTTTGAAAATTTGAGACACGTAAGTCTTTGCATTTTCTTGAATCTGTTCAGCGCTGAGTGGCGGCCGAGTTTCATTGCGGCCCGTAGGATCCCCAATCATCGCTGTAAAATCCCCAATCAAAAACTGCGCTGTGTGACCCAAGCGCTGAAACTGTCGAAGCTTATTCAAAGCCACGGTGTGACCCAAGTGAAGATCCGAGCGCGTGGGATCCGCACCGAGCTTGATTTTGAGGGGTCTTTTTTCTTTATAAGATTTTTCCAGTTTTTTCAGCAAGTCTTGATCCGAAATAAAATCCACGGTTCCTGCTTTCAGGAACTCAAGTTGTTCTTTCGGTGTTGTTAGAGTCAATGACTCGCTCATTATCTCGCCATCTCCACACTTCGTGTTTCACGAATGACAGAAACTTTCACTGGTCCCAAATGCGGCATTTCTCGCTCGATCTTACGGGCCACATCTCTTCCGAGCATGATGGTTTGATCATCGGTGACACGGGAGGCTTCGACGAGCACTCGAACTTCGCGACCTGCTTGAACAGCGAAAGTGCGCACAACTCCGTCAAAAGAATTTCCGATACTCTCAAGATCTGACAAACGATTGATAAAGTTATCCATTCCGGGTCGGCGGGCGCCCGGGCGAGAGTTCGACAGAATGTTTGCAGCTTGCACCAAGTGAGCAATCATGGATTGAGGTGCTTCTTCGTTATGATGAGCTCTGACCGCGTGACAGATTTGATCGTTCTCTCCGAATTTTTTCAAGAACTCCGCTCCCACAATGGCATGACTGCCTTCAGCCGTATGATCAACCGCTTTCCCGATATCATGCAACAGACCAGCCCGCCTTGCGACTTTCACATTGGCCCCAACTTCCGAAGCCATGATTCCCGCCAAATAGGCCACTTCCATAGAGTGATTCAAAGTATTCTGTGTGTGAGAATGTCGGTACTTTAAGCTTCCCAGCGCTCGCATCACTTCGGGATGTAAATTTGTGATTCCCAACTCCACACAGACTTTTTCGCCTTCATCTTTCATCAAGCGATTGAGCTCAGCTCGCATTTTCTCGGCCACTTCTTCAATTCTCGCAGGGTGAACGCGACCGTCTTCCATCAACTTCTCAATGGACTTTCGTGCAAGTTCTCGGCGGACGGGGTCAAAACCTGAGATCACGACCGCTTCCGGGGTGTCATCCACAATCAGATCCACTCCACATGCCGCTTCCAAAGCACGAATATTTCGACCCTCACGGCCGATGATCTTCCCTTTCATCTCATCGCTCGGCAGAGTGAGAACGCTCACTGTGCGTTCAGAAGTGTACTCCCCTGCAAATCTTGAGATGGCCGTAGCAAGAACTCTCTTGGCTCTGCGATCAGCTTCAGCTTCGGCTTGTTTTTCAATTTCTTCAATTTTCTTAGCGTTCTCAAGCTTCACTTGCTCTTCAATAGCTTGCAATAGCTCTCGTTTCGCTTCGTCTTGGCTCATGCCGGCCACAGCTTCGAGTTTTTGCTTCAGACCTGCGACTTCTTGTTCCAGTTTCTTTTCTTGGTCTGAGATTCTCTGTTCTGCAATCGCAATTTTTTCTTCCCGGCCTTTGAGCTGCAAAACAAACCGCTCGTTCTCGTCTTGACGAGATTTCGCTACGTCCTCAAGATCTTTCAGCTTTCTTTCCAGCTGACCTTCTTGCGATTTCAATTTTGATTTTTGTTTTTGAATGTCTTGTTCCACGTTCTTACGAGCGCGAACTTCAAAATCTTTGGCTTTTGATTTTGCATCTTTATCGATCCGAGCCGCTTCGGATTTTGCTTTATTGATAATGCGCTCAGCCTCTTGCTTAGCCGATTTTTTTTGAGCTTCGTCTTTAATTCGTTTCACAGTGAAAACAACGAAGCCACCTAAAAGCAGTCCAACGATGACTGAGATTACGATTTCCATAGGTCCTCACACCTTCTCGAGTTCCTTCTTAGGGACTCGGCTGAACTCTGACTCGGCCCTGTTCCGTCCACACACAGTGAACTTTTTGGTCCCAAGGATCTGCCGGCAATTCATGCTCTAAGCAGACCGAGTAACAGATTCCCCATTTTTTGCCTAAATACTGGCCCAAGAAACGGTCATAAAAACCACCGCCACGACCCAGTCGAACTCCTGACAGATCAAAAGCGAGCCCGGGGATCAGCAAGCCATGAATCTCGGAGGGGGAAATTTGGAGTCCGGAAGGAGTCTCGAAAATCATTTCTGTTTTCGAAATCACGCGGGGAAAAACCCACTTGATCTCCGGTCGAAGAACAAACAGTGATCTCAGTTGAGGCTCGTCTGCCAGGGCTTGATAAGCCCCCCAGGTCTGCCCACGACAATCTTTCAACGCTTCAGCCAAATGGTTACAAAGCTGTTGGTCCTCTTGAGAGACCTGAGCCCATCTCTGCAACCGCAACTTGATCTTCTCGCGAAGGGAAGCTTTCATCAGCCACCTCGCTTAGATCCGCGAATTCTGTTTATTCACTTTCGAATCTTCGAGGTCCTGCGCAAGCCTGAGTGCTTTCTCTTCAAGGAGATCGAGCTCACGATGAGCACGCCTTTTGAGGAGGATGAGTTCTTCAGCAATATTCAATGCAGCCAGAACAGCTGCACTTTGAAATGATCCGCTTTTGGTTGCCGCCAAGGCTTCTTTCACCCGGCTGTCCACATAAGCCACGAGTTGTTGGACGGTGGCTTGATCATGAGAGGAGCGCAAACGATAAGGAAGTCCCGCAATGTGGAAATCGTAGGATTGTTTATCAGTCCCTTTTTCCATTTCCATCGACAGGATCTCCTTTCGTGCGTCTTAAAGTGGTTTTAACATCATCTTTTAACTACGCAGAACCTTTGGAAGAATCCAAAAATTCCATGTCCTTGAGTATAGTTCTGAGCGAGTGAGTATCAAGGGAATTGCCCTGTGTCATAGGGCTATTTAGACAAAGCGCAGGTCAGTAGCTCATCGAGATTTGAGCCTGTGGAATTCTGAAAAGGGCCAAAGTGATTGTAAGAGTTCCCAGGACGGAAGTGCAAACTCACACAGCGCTCGGCTGCCGGCTTCAGTGTTCCATCAATCTGACGATTTTCGGGATGAGTGTTGTTGGCATTGGTCGTATTCAGCTGAACCGAGAACAACTGAACCACTTTGTTTGAAGCACAAAAGGAATTGAAAGCTTGAAGGTCTGAGCCAATGATTCTTACGAGCTCATTTTGACTCGCATCTTCAGAAATGCGGCATTGGGGGTAAAAATTATTCCACTGACGGATACAGGGAAAAATATTGCCGCCTGCGTCAGGTGTGAACTGAAAGAGTCCGATATTGAGGCGACTCTCTGCAGGTTGCCCTGGATCTTCATAAAACTTAACCCCAGCTGGTTTGCGATAGCCCGAGGGACCATACCGATCGGCCACATTTTGTGAAGTGTTTGTATCCGCCGTCGTGAGCGACTCCACAAAGGACAGACACATAAAGAACTTACTCCAGTGTCTTTGGAGATCAAGAACAGCCCCCGGCTGATTCTGCAGGACACGAGTTCGAAGCGTGTTGTGCTCACTGACCCACTGATTGGCTTTGGCAATGGTCGAAGCTCCGGGCACTCGCTGAGAACCAATAGTGCGCGTGAGTGTCGAGACCGAAACTTCACACATGCGATGAGACCACAGCGAATTGTCGACAAATTGGCTCTGTGAAGTCGGCAATGCAAAAAAGTTCGCCAGATCTGCGAGCTGGGCTTTTTGGGATTTCAAGTTTTCAGCAGCAAAGAACGCAATGAAATCCGCAAAACGATTCTTTGATTCCAGTTCGGGCTGACAACGATCTTGAGCCACGTTGTTTCCGCGATTTCTATTTTTAGTGAGTTCGGGCTGAGGAAACATTTTAGGTTGGACAATGAGAGCTTGTGATGTTGCCACTTGCTCAAAGAAATCACCGACGGGCGGTGGTAAGGTCGTCCCAGGAGATCCAGGCACAGTGGTCGTCGGCGTTTCAAAAGGATCATTTCCTGAGGAGAGATCTTGAACGCTCATCGGATCTGCACAACCCGAGAGGACGAGAGCAATAAGAGTGATCCAGAAAAGATTCTGTTTCATCTCTTCAAGGATCGGCGTCACGGAGCCAAATCACCAGTCTTGATCTGCCCGCAAAGCCACATCAGGACTGGTCCTTAAAGAATGTCCACGCTTTGGTCTAGGCAATTTTTACTGCGCAAAGTTTGAACACAAAGATTTCTTTACAATCTAGCGAGGTCCTCAAGACCTAAGTCGTTGATTCAGGGAACACTTTTGAAAAAAGCAGTGAAAGAAATTGCTGTCAAAAATTCTGACACTTTTCACAGGTGACAAAGAAAGGCTATATGAAATCTTCAAGAAGCAGAGGTGTTCATGAAAAAAAGGATGCTCATTGCAGGAATGACAGGACTTGCCCTGTTGACTGCATCAAGCTCTCTCGAAGTCTTTGCTCAGTCGTCGTCGGGTGGCGTGACTGTGCAATATAACGATAAATCCAGTGTCGCTGTGGGTGGGATCTACTACGTCACAACTTTCAAACTGAACTTAAGAAAAGCAAAATCTTTAAGCTCGGAGTCTGTCATTGGGGCACTCACGACCAATGATCAAGTGAAAATTGTTGATCCCCTCGACTCATCGACCCCGCTGGTTCAAGTGAAAGTTTTAAAATCAAAAAGCTATTCCGGAGACTTTAATGAACTTTATGTCTCATCGGAATTTCTCTCACGAACACCTTTCGCTCAAATCACTTCTCAGTCAGGTTCACGATATTTTGTGATTCAAAATGTCGCCACAGAAAGAACAAGGATTTATGAGCGCTGCACTTCTTCACCTGATTGTCCTCATCGCCTCGTGATGGAAACAGAGATGGTGGTCGGCCGACCTGAAGGCCCTCGCGGTGATAAAGATCGATTTTTAACTTGGCTTGGACGATATAGAATTACCGACTGGAGGAAGTTCTACCAAGATAGCGAAGGACATTATCCGTCTTGGTATGATCCGAATTACCCAGTACTCCCTGCACCTGGCTCCAATCCTGTAAAGTGGCTAGATAAGGAGCTTCTTCCTAATAAAGAAACTGGCAGCCTCCGCGGGGCCTTTGGGTGGTTCGCTGGAATGGTTGGACCCAACGCGAACTCTCAGTGGATTCATGGAACTTTCGGCTGGGGTGCTGATGGAGATGAGTTCATTCGCTACACACGAAAGACTTTCGTGAACATGTTTGCAAATCCACGCAGTGCTGGCTGTACTCGTCTTGAAAATCGCGCTGTCGCCCTCACTCGGCACTTGCTCCCTGTGGGCACAGAAGTGATTCGTGTTTATGCGATGGAAGGATTGCGAGACACTTCCCTTTCTCGCTACAACCTGCAAAGAGAAAAGAAGCCGTGGGAATTTATTCTGACAAAAGAAGCTGTCCGACAAAGCAATGGCCCAACCATTGAGCGCTCAGCCGTGCTATCTCGAGGACTTCCCAAATCTTCTCACCTTGAAGAAGGCACTTACCTGATCGATCAAACTCCAGATGTGATCGCACTGAAAAGAAATGCTTCTTGGAAAGAGCGAATCAAAGGCAGCTCTGGGAACTCATACGGTATTGGTGAGTCTGAATTTCAAGGCGTGTTCTTAGTGGATGAAGGACGATTCAATGGCTACAAACATCCTTCGAGTCTTACTGTGGGTGGGTTGAGTGATCGAAGTTTACCTGACTACTTGAAAACATCAGGTGGTGCGACAATTCCAGTGTCTGTGGATGTGGGACCTTCAGACCAAGAATTAGAAGGAAACTAGTAGTTTCCTCAAAATGGGGTGGGTGAAAGCGGAGAGAAATCTCCGCTTTTTTCTTTCTCAGTACACTACTTTTTAATTCTGACTTGAGCTGTTCCTTGGGACTTACAAAGGATACTCAAGTTTTGCTCTTTTTCACACTTGGGCGAATTGCAGTTCACACTCACCACTTGGTTCTCTTTATTGATCTCGCGAATTTCTTTCTTCCAATCTTCACAGGCTTTCTTCCACGAGCTTCTGGCTTGGTTCATTAAAGGATTCGGGTCGCCTTCAATATCACCAGTCACTGTGATCACTTCTAATGAAGTGGGCGGATTATTCTCAACTTGAATCACTTGAGCTTGAGCAGAAAACATCAAAACAAAAATCAAAGTATGGAACATAGGGCCTCCTTCTTCTAGGACTCCTCCAGTCTCCTTTGCCCTAAATCACTGAGTCAACAAATTCCCTGGGCGAAAACGGCCGAAGATCTTCAATTTTTTCACCAATCCCTATCAATCGAATCGGAATTTTGAGCTCGTAAGAAAGCCCCACGGCGACTCCGCCCTTGGCCGTTCCATCCATTTTGGTCAGAATCACTCCGGTAAGTTGGACAGCTTCGTGGAACTGTTTTGCTTGCAACAGGGCGTTCTGGCCTGAATTCGCATCCAAGACAATGAGAGTTTCATGAGGATAAGCGCTATCAATTTTTTGGATAACTCGTTTTACTTTTTTGAGCTCATCCATCAAATGAGCCTGGGTGTGCAGACGTCCTGCAGTATCAATCAAAACCACATCATAGTTCTGCGCTTTTGCCTTGGTCACAGCATCAAAGGCCACTGCACTTGGATCCTTCACACCCTCTGGGGAAAAGATTTCGACTTGAGCACGCTCCGTCCAAGCTCTGAGCTGATTACCTGCAGCGGCGCGAAAAGTATCTCCGGCAGCGACTAGAACTTTTTTTCCCTCACTGGCGAGCTTTGCAGCTAGCTTCCCGATCGAAGTTGTTTTTCCAACGCCATTCACACCCACAATGAGCCAGACCGTGGGCTGCGCTTGCAAACTCAAATGCTGAATCTGCGAAGCCGTCTCGGGTTCTTGAACTCCAGCTCCTTGAAAGATTTGTAGAAATTCGGACTTGATCGCTGATTTCACAGTTTCAAGATCTTTTTGTTCTGTTCGAGAGAGCTGATCTTTCACCGAATTCAGCAGCCTCTCCACTGTTTGCGGCCCTAGATCCGAAGTGTACAAGACTTCTTCTAGCTCGTCCCAAAACTGAGGATTCGAATTAGAAAATACAGATGAGATTCGTCCCCAAAAGTGACCTTGAGTTTGTGTGAGAGCTTCTTTTAAAGTGACTGATTTTGGTTCGGGAATAGTTTCTTGAGAAACAGCTTCAAGATTTGTACTTTCAGAGGCGACTGATCGACTCGAAACTTGGGAGTTCTTTTTTGAGCGAAAAACAACCACCACGATCGCCAAAAACAGGACGCCCATTAAAAACACAAGACCAAACAGAGCCATTTGGCCTGAAGGTGTCATTCCCACATCGTTCATTGAGAACCTCTTTCTTAATCAAACCTGGCAGAGACAGGATTTTACACCATCGAACCGGTAAGCGTAAAATGCATTTAGGTCCATGGTCGATCCGCGAAATTCACCATTGGCATAAATCGGGCCGTTGAATCTTGACTGGGTTACCAACAAAGGCAGGATCAAGATCTTCAGAATTTTCTATGTAGTAACCTTTGTAGGATGAGTAAAAGAACTCATAAGTCCTCTTCCCGAAGAATCTGAACTGAAAATCAGTGGAACTGGATTTTCCAAACTTGGCATCATCCTCAGGTTTCGTAGGATTGGCCCAGGACAATGTAGCCCCAAGATTTCGATAAGAGATCCCCAGAGCTGTTTTACTTGCCGCATGCGGCTGATACTTCGCAACTTTTTTGGAAATTTCTTTGGGCGCTTGAACTTCCACACTGTAGTTGGGAGTCACAACTCCCAACTCTACTTTTAAGATATCATCCGATTGCTTGGTCCAAGACGAAAAAGCCGCTGTTGAAATCAACAGCGGCGTGATCAAAAGAATTTTTTGAATATTCATTTATCTTAAGTCCTGCAAATTCACAGACACCATCGTCGACACTCCACGCTCTTGCTGAGTGACTCCGTAAAGCTTTCCAACCACTTCCATCGTGTGCTTGTTGTGAGTGACCACAATAATCTGCGAGCGTTTACTCATCTCACGAACGAGATCATTGAAACGAGAAACGTTGGCGTCATCGAGTGGCGCATCCACCTCATCCAAAAGACAGTAAGGTGAAGGCTTCACCAAGAAGATTGAGAAGACCAATGAAACTGCCGTGAGAGCTTTCTCGCCCCCTGAAAGCAGTGAAATGCTTTGGGGTTTCTTGCCTGGAGGCTTCGCCGTAATCTCAATTCCCATCTCTTGTTTTTCTGGAATTTCAATCAATGATAGGCTCGCTTCCCCACCACCAAAGAGCACTGGGAAAACTTTCTGGAAACGATCGTTCACCAGATCAAAAGTCTCTTTGAAGCGCTTTGAACAGATGCGATTAATTCGATCGATCACTCGACGGAGCTGTTCTTTCGCTTCCTCGAGATCTCGTTCCTGCTGTACCAAGAATTCATATCTTTTCGCGGTTTCATCGTACTCCCCAATAGCTGACAGATTCACATCACCGAATTTTGCAATCTTGTCCCTCAGCTCTTTGAGCTGAAGCTCAGCCTCTGCCGGATCCCCTTCTCGGTGCAAATGCTGCTCATAAATATCAGGAAGATTCAGCATGTACCTTTCACGAATCTGATCGATCAAGTACTGCTCTTTCATCTTGGCCTGCTCAAACTTGAGCTGGGCGTCGTTCATGCGATGCTGACGTTCATTCTTCGCACGGCTAGAAACGGAAACTTGCTCTTCAAGCTCACGACCCTTGGCAGACAAAGTCTCGTAAGTATTCTTCATTAATGAAGCTTCTGACTTCAAGCTCTCGACCTCATCCAAGAGTCTTTCGAAAGCGATTTTTTCTTGCTCTAACTGAAACTGGCTTTCCGTCATCAAGTGTTGGTACTGATTTGTCTCTTCAGACATTTTGCTGAGCTGCTGATTAAGAACTTCCACTTGAGATCTGAGCTGGGCACTTTGGCGTTCAAATCCCGCCAACTCCTGAGTTTTGCTAGCGCTTTCCACTTGCAAACGACTCACAGAAATTTGCATTCCTTCAAATCCCAACTTCGTCGATGCAAGCTCCTGAGTCAGAGTCTCAACCTCAGACTCTAGTTCTACTTTTTTCAAGCGAGACTCTTCAAGAGCAGAACTCAGCTCTTCCACTTTAATTTCTAAGCTTTGTAGTTGCTCTTGAATTTTTTGGATCTCTTTCATTTGGCGTTCAACAGCATACTGTGAATTAGAAAACTCGTTCTCAGCTCGCTCGAGATCTTTTCTTAAGCCACTGACTTTGATTTCTTGCTCAACTCTTCTTTTTTGAGCTCCTTCAAAGTCATTGACCACATTCGCCAGCTGCTCTTGCAGCTTCTTCAGGCTTGCTTGGGCTAAGGCTAGCTTTCCGCTCCATTCATCTTTGGCTTGAGAAAGCTCTTTGATTTCACGACGACGTTTCAGAACTCCACTTTCTGCGCTTTCCACAGCCCCACCGGTCAGAACTCCGTCCGCCGACAAAGTGTCTCCGTCTTCAGTGACAAAAGTCCAACCTGGATACTTCGCACGAAGGCCCAGAGCTGTCCGAACGGAGTCCACAATAGCAACACCATCAAGCAAATAAGACACTGACGTCTTATACTTCTCATCAGAGCGAATCACATCTTTCAAAAGGGCTTCCACGCCCTCTTCGGAAGGATTCAGCTCTGCTCTTTGAGAACTCTGATTCGAAAATCCGTAGAAACTTCCACGCCCTGATTTTTGCTCTTTCAAATAGTCCACAGCTTGCAAAGCAGCGCCAGAATCCGAGGACAATAACATCTGAAGTCTGGATCCCAAAGCAGCTTCCATCGCCACTTCATACTGACTTGGAACTTCCACCACCTCTGCCACCGGCTGAAAATGAATACTGCCATCAGCTGTGATCTCTGCTTGTTTGGCTTTTTGCCAAAGCATGACTTGTTTCACGCCTTCTTCAAATCCTTCGAAGTTGCTTTGCAAGTTCTCAAGACCATACAAGCGAGAAGCGACTTCATTCAAATTGTCTTTAAAGAGCTGAACTTCAGATTCTTTCTTCTGAATGTTCTGAGAAAGAACCTTCTTATTGGCTTCAAAAGATTCGACGTCATTGGCTAAATCGAATTGCAACTGGCGTTCTTTTTCCAAATCTTGGAAAAGCTTATTCCGGCGATTTTCAAACTCTATTTGCTTATCCTTGAGCTCATGAAGAACCATTTGTTGTTCTTCAGCGCGACCTTGGACTTCTTCAATCTGTGAGCTCATGGACTGAACTTTGGCATCCATTGAAGAGACGGTTCCACCCACAGCAAAAAGCTCTTGGCGTTTACGAGTGAGCTCCTCATCCACGCTTTGAATTCTTGACTGCGCTTCTTCATAAGCTTCTCGCTGGGCTTCAAATTGTGAGGCCAACTCTTCGGCCATTGCACTAAGCTCAGTCACTTTGCTATCACTCTCTGCTAAGTCCCTCGCTAAAAGTTCACGGCGAGCTTCTGTCTGCCCAAACAAAGTTCCTGTCATCTCTTCTTTGTTGCGTGCAAGGTCAATATCACTTTGCAATTTTTGAAGCTCAAGCTGCTTGCGTTGAACCAAAGCCTGCTTCGTTGAATACTCGACCTGAGCTTCTTCAACAGACTTCTCTTGCTCCAGAATTTGTAATTTCAAAGTTTCTAATTGACTTTGTAAATCTGCGAGTTGCGATTCACCTTCAACTTCCATGCTCTGAGCTTCTTGGAAGATTCGTTGAGCTTCGTTAGCTGCTGTCATCAAATCTCGGAATTGTAATGAACTGATCCACAATTCCAATTCTTCGAGCTGTGTTTTCAGGGTGCGATAGCGCTCGGCTTTTTGAGCTTGGCGCTGAAGCGAATCAATCTGACGTTTTAGTTCAGCAATGATGTCGCGTAAACGCAGTAAGTTCTGCTCCGTCGCATCCAAACGCCTTTGTGACTCTCTTTTTCGTGCTTTAAACTTGGTGATCCCAGCGGCTTCTTCGATCAGGTGTTTACGATCTTCTGGCTTCGCTGTGATGATTTTCGCAATCATCCCTTGTTGAATGATCGAGAATCCTTTGGCGCCAGCACCGGTGTCCATGAAAATTTCTTGGATATCACGAAGACGAGCAGGCTCTTTATTAATGGCATACTCTGACTCTCCATTCCGATGCAGTCGACGAGTCACCATCACTTCTGAAAACTTCATGTACTTGGCAGGAAACGGACCCCCATCATTTTCAAGAGTGATTGACACTTCTGCCATACCTGAAGGCGCATAGTCCTCGGACCCCGAGAAAACAACATCCATCATGCTATTTCCGCGAAGATCTTTCGCAGACATTTCACCCATGGCCCACAAAAGTGCATCGACGATGTTGGACTTTCCGCAACCGTTAGGCCCTACGATTCCCGTGATCCCAGCATCAAACTGAATCACCGTTCTGTCTTTAAACGATTTAAAACCAATCAGCTCAAGTTTTTTGATTCTCAAAGTGGCACTCCGGTTTCACTCAAGTTGTTGTTTTTGAGCTCGATCCGTGAGCCACTTTGCCAACGACCATGTCAGCTTTAGTGATGCGTTTTCCGCGACTGAATAGCTGCTCTTGCAGCGGCCAGTCTTGCAATGGGAACACGGTAAGGTGAACAGCTGACGTAATCGAGTCCCACACTATGGAAAAACTCGACGGAATCAGGGTCCCCTCCGTGCTCCCCGCACACCCCAGTCTTCAAATCTGGCTTGGTTCTGCGCCCCAAGTCAACACCGGATTTTACGAGAGTTCCGACGCCGGCTCGATCAATGCTCACAAAAGGATCTTTCGCGAAAATACCTTGAGAGACATAACTTCCCAAAAACCTTCCAGAATCATCCCGAGAAAGGCCCAATGTGGTCTGCGTCAAATCGTTGGTTCCAAAGCTAAAAAAATCAGCATGATCAGCGATGATATCAGCCGTGACGGCGGCTCGCGGCAACTCGATCATTGTGCCCACTAAGTAAGCAAATTTCTGTGCTTTTTCTTTTTGAACTTTCTCGACAGTGAATACGGTGAGCTTTCGCAAAATTTCGAGCTCTTTATCCACACCCACCAAAGGAATCATAATTTCAGGAGTGAGAGTCTCTCCTTCTTTCACTAGATCACAGGCGGCTTCGGCAATGGCTCGCACTTGCATTTCATAAATCTCAGGATAAGTGATCGCCAAACGACAGCCTCGATGCCCCAGCATAGGATTGAACTCGTGCAAAGCTCGCACTTTTGATCGCAGTTTTTCCAAATCTATTTTAATTCGACCCGAAAGATCCAACATTTCTTGCTAGGTATGCGGCAGGAATTCGTGCAAAGGGGGATCAAGCAAACGGATCGTCACAGGATAGCCCTTCATGATTTTGAAAAGCTCATAAAAGTCACTTCTCTGCATCGGAAGCAACTTTGCCAAAGCCGCTTCACGCTCGACTTTATTCTCAGCCAAAATCATTTCTCGAACAGCGTCGATACGATCCGCTCCAAAAAACATGTGTTCTGTTCGGCAAAGACCGATCCCTTCAGCCCCAAAATTTCTGGCAGTGGTCGCATCTTTGGGAGTGTCTGCATTCGTGCGAACTTTCAACCTTCGATATTTATCCGCCATTTTCATCACCGCTTCAAAAGAAGCATCCAATGTCGGCGCTAATGTTTTTACTTCGCCGAGGAAAACTTCTCCGGTACTACCATCCAAAGTGATCACATCGCCTTTTTTTAGAACGTAGCCTTTCACTTTCATCGTTTCATTTCTTGGATCGATGTCGATTTCCCCACAACCTGCCACACAGCACTTCCCCATCCCGCGCGCGACCACAGCCGCATGGGACGTCATCCCCCCTCGAGTGGTGAGAATTCCCTGAGCCGCCACCATTCCCGCAATATCTTCTGGTGAAGTTTCAATGCGTACAAGAATAACTTTTTTCCCGAGCTCTTTCCATTCGACCGCCTCTTCCGGGGTGAAAACAATTTGCCCGCCAACGCCCCCAGGGCTTGCCGGAAGACCTTTCGCAAGCACAGTCTTTTGCGCTTTGGGGTCCAACGTGGGGTGCAACAGTTGATCAAGACTTGCGGGATCCAACCTCAAGAGTGCTTCTTCTTCGGTGATGAGACCTTCTTGAATCATCTCTGTGGCAATCTTCAACGCGGCCCGCGCTGTCCGCTTGCCGTTTCTCGTTTGGAGCATCCAGAGTTTATTTCTTTCAATCGTAAACTCAATGTCCTGCATATCTCGGTAATGCTTTTCGAGCTTTTGATAAATCTTCGTGAGCTCGGCAAAAGCTGCCGGCATGGCCTCTTCCAAGGACTGAAGACCTGTTCCTTCAGCAGCCAGTTTAGTGACGGGCTGCGGAGTTCTAATTCCCGCGACCACATCTTCACCTTGGGCATTGATGAGAAACTCACCGTAGAATTTTTTATCCCCTGTACTGGGATCTCGGGTGAAAGCGACGCCGGTGGCAGAGTCATCCCCCATATTTCCAAACACCATACTTTGCACATTCACAGCTGTTCCCCAGCTGGCAGGAATATCATGCAATTCACGGTAAGTGATCGCCCTGGGAGTGTTCCAAGACCTAAACACGGCAGAGACCGCACCCCAAAGCTGTTCATAAGCATCATTAGGAAACATTTGCCCAGTGCTCTGACGAACAAGATCTTTAAATTTTTTCACAAGAACTTTGAGATCCGCCACCGTGAGCTCAGTGTCGAGCCTGTATCCCCTTTCGTCTTTGAGATCTTCCAAAGTCACTTCAAGCATGGATGAATTCATTCCGAGAACTACATCGGAATACATCTGAATGAATCTGCGATAAGAATCCCACGCAAATCTATCATTCCCGGTTGAGCTTGCTAAACCCTCCACCGTCAGATCACTCAAACCTAAATTCAGAATGGTGTCCATCATTCCTGGCATTGACGATCTCGCCCCACTGCGAACACTGACCAAGAGAGGATTTTTGGCATCGCCAAACTTCTTCCCCGTGAGTTTTTCAATTTTGTGAATGGCTTTTTCAGCCTGAGGCTTCACCCAGTCCGGCAATTTTCCACCCTGCTCATAGTAGTGAGTGCAAACTTCTGTCGAAATTGTAAACCCCGGAGGAACCGGGAGCCCCAAAGAAGTCATTTCTGCCAAGTTGGCTCCTTTGCCCCCCAAAATACTTTTCATTTTGGCATTGCCATCAGTTTCTTCTGCTGAAAAGAAATAGACAAATTTTTCAGGGACAGCCGTCACTTTGGATTCAATTTGTGTTTGCATTTTAAAATTCCTTCATTTTGGCCTGAAGATACTGGGTCAATTGAGAAATGGCGACGCGCTCTTGCTTCATCGTATCGCGATGACGAACCGTCACCGCTTGATCATTCAAAGTCTCAAAGTCGACAGTCACACAAAATGGCGTCCCAATCTCGTCCTGCCGACGGTAGCGCTTACCAATACTTGCTGATTCGTCGTACTCTGCTTCCATGTCTAAGGATAAATCATCTCTTAATTTTTCAGCGATATTCGTGAGCTCTTCTTTTTTGGAAAGTGGAAGCACAGCCACTTTCACCGGCGCAAGCTCTGGGTGAAGGCCCAAGACCACCCGAATATCTTCTTGGCCCTTATCGTCCTTTGTTACTTCTTCGCGGTAAGCGTCACATAGGAAAGCCAAAACCAAGCGATCACAACCCACCGCAGTTTCAATCACATAAGGAACAAATTTTTCTTTATTCGCTTCATCAAAATATTCAAGATTCTTCCCTGAGAATTTGGAGTGCTGAGTAAGATCGAAATCACTGCGATTATGAATTCCTTCGAGCTCACTCCAACCAATGGGAAACAAATACTGCACGTCCACAGCGGCCTTTGCATAGTGAGCCAGCTCTGTGGGGCCATGAGGATGAAACCGAAGGTTCTCCATGCGAAAACCATACTTTTTGTAAAAGCAAAAACGAAGCTCTTTCCAAGTATCGAACCACTTCTCATCGGTGCCAGGTTTCACAAAGTACTGCATTTCCATTTGTTCGAACTCTCGAGTTCGAAAAATAAAATTTCCCGGTGTGATTTCGTTCCGGAAAGATTTTCCAATCGCTGCAATCCCGAAGGGAATTTTATATCTTGTCGTGACTTGGCAATTTTGAAAATTCACAAAGTGACCTTGCGCTGTTTCGGGCCGCAAGTAAATCACGGAACCTTGATCTTCCACAGGTCCCATATGAGTCTTAAACATCAAATTGAACTGCCTCGGCTCAGACAAATTTTTACTGCCGCAATTGGGACATTTTTGGTGATTCAAATACGACTCCGTGTTGTCCGCGCGAAACCTTGTTTTACAATCTTTGCAATCCACCAAGGGATCTGAAAAACCATCCACATGGCCCGAAGCTTTCCAGACCGTCGGATGCATCAGGATCGCAGCATCAATGCCACAAATCTCTCGACGTCGAGTCATGGCTCTCCACCAAGCTTGCTTCACATTCAATTTCAATTGAGATCCCAACGGGCCATAGTCCCAACAAGAAGACAGGCCACCGTAAATTTCAGAACTTTGAAAAACGAACCCGCGGCGCTTGGACAAAGACACCAAAGTCGCTAAATCCGTGAGCCTTCGAACAGTCACTTCAGACATACACATCTCCTGTGGGAAAATAGAACCCCTCAAGGGTTATCCACCCACCTCGACCGAGTCAAAAAAAAACAGGCCTTGATGAGGTGTGCTGAACATGTCTAAACTAGAGAAGATTCAAGGGGTTATTCATGTCATTTTTGTTCAAAAATCGATCAGACTGGGGACGTTTTCTCATCATCGCCTTGG
>JAJTIC010000144.1 GCA_021300175.1 Pseudomonadota bacterium | reverse complement strand
TTTTTTGCGCGTTTGGTTTCAGAGTTTGAAATAGTTTACCAACTTCCTGAATCTTCTTTATCTAGACACAGCCTTTAGTCTTGTTTGAAGCCACGACTCAAGCAAATTTAGCCAACCCTCGTCACTCCACTGTCACAGACTTTGCTAAATTCCGTGGTTGATCCACATCGTACCCCAATGAATCCGCCAAATGAAAGGCCATCAGCTGCAAAGGCACAGTTGCCAAGATTGGATTGGTCGACCAATGAGCTTTCGGGATGGAAAGATAGCGATCACTGATAGACTTTAAGCGAGCATTTTCTCCTGTCCCTACACTGATAATTTTTCCACCTCGTGCCTTGGCCTCCTCCAGATTGGAGACAGATTTTTCGAATAAGTTGTCATCAGGAACAATCATGACAATGGCCATTTTTTCATCGATCAAAGCCAAAGGGCCATGCTTCATTTCTCCAGCAGCATATCCTTCTGCATGGTAATAAGCGAGCTCTTTGAGTTTCAAAGCTCCCTCCATGGCCACCGGGAAATTCACCCCACGCCCCATGTACAAGAATCCTTTGAAAGCTTTGAGCTGTTCCGCGGCTTTGGCAAAATATTTGTCATAGCCAAGCACCACCTCAATTTGCGCTGGCAACTGCTGCAAAGCATGAATGTGTTCTTCTTCCGTTTGAGAAGACAGCAATTTCCTAGATTTGGCCAAAGCCAACGCAAAGAGATTCAGCAAAGTGACCATACTGGTGAAGGCTTTCGTGCTTGCCACTCCGACCTCGGGGCCTGCGTTCAAGTACAAATGCCCGTGGGCCTCACGATCAATCGTCGAGTTCTTCACATTACAGATACTCAAAGTATGAGCGCCTTTTTCTTTCGCGAGCCGAATCGCAGCCAGAGTATCCGCTGTTTCTCCACTCTGAGAAATAGTAAGAACCAAAGTTTTAGAATTCAGAACAGGTTGGCGATAGCGAAATTCGCTCGCTATATCTATTTCGCAAGAAATCTGTGCCAGCTGTTCAATAAAATACTTCCCAATAGAACCTGCATAAAAACTCGTTCCGCAAGCCACTATATAAATCTTTTCGAACTGAACGAGGATTTTTTGAGTTTGCGCCCAATCTGCCTCTGCATTTAAAGACTCAAGCTGTTGGGGTTGTGATCCAAAACCAACTTTAAAGAGCTGTACTTCTGAGCGCGCCCTCAGAGTCACAATGTGGGGCGCCAGAGTGGCCGCCAATGAACCGGGCTGCTCATAGATTTCCTTTAACATAAAGTGGCTGTAGCCCTGCTTCTCTATTTGCTCGGAAGACCAGTTGAGAGTGATCACTGGCTTATTGATAGTCTCACCCAGAGAATTATAGAACTTTACGTCGGCGCCCTTGATAGCGACGATTTCACGATCTTCTAAATAAACGAAATTCTTTGTATGTGCGAGAGCTGCTTGAACATCACTCACGACAAAATTCTGCTTTTCTCCCAATCCCACGACAAGTGGGGGGCCGTCTTTAAAAGCCACAAGTTCATCAGGCCGATCGTTAGCAATGACAAGAATCGAAAAAGCACCCCGCAAGCGCGAAAGAATTTTTTGCACCGAGCCTAGAAGATCTTGCGACTGCTCGTACAGCTGAGACACTAAGTGGGCGACAAGCTCCGAATCTGTGTCTGACTGAATCTTGGCACCAGCCGCTTTGAGTTCTTCGCGAATTTCGAGATAATTTTCAATAATACCATTATGAACCAAGCTGATCTTTCCCGCCTGATGGGGATGGGCATTGTTTTCTGAAGGGACACCATGTGTGGCCCAGCGCGTGTGACCAATTCCCAAATGACCCGTAAAAGTTTCGCCTTTAATTTTTTCTTCGAGATTCTTCAGTTTTCCTTCGGCACGCACACGCTTGACTGTATTTTGATCGAATACCGCAAGCCCTGCACTGTCATATCCACGGTACTCAAGCTTTTTGAGACCTTGTATGATAATATCTTTGGGATTTTGTGGACCTAAGTAACCAACAATTCCGCACATAATTTAGTCCTCTTTGTCCGTCGGAGGCTGAGCCTTCACATAGTTTTCTTTAATGACTTGTTTGCCACGAGCTACAGCTAGTGCTTTGGCAGGGACGTCCTTCGTAATCGTAGATCCAGATCCGATCACAGCATCATCACCCACCTGAAGTGGCGCAACAAATTGAGTATCACTACCGACAAAAACTCGATTTCCAATCAGGGTCTTGTACTTTTTCTTATCGACCGCATAGTTACAAGTGATGGTTCCGCAGCCAATGTTCACATCTTCGCCCACTTCGGCATCACCAAGATAAGTGAGATGACCTGCTTTGGAACGTTTGCCAAATTTAACTTTCTTAAGCTCAACAAAATTACCGACATGAGCTTCTTCCCCAAGATGGGTGTTTGGCCTGAGCCGTGCGTACGGCCCCACCCAACACTTTGAAGAAACTTCTGATTTTTCGATATAGGATCCTGCTCGGATTTGTACAGAATCCCCGATGATTGAATCCAAAATGAACACTTGAGGTTCTAGTACTGTAAATGATCCAATCTGCGTGCGCCCTTTGATGAAAACTCCCGGATAGATGACAGATCCTGGACCCACTTGCACTGATTCTTCGATGTAAGTGGACTTCGGATCAATCACGATCACTCCTTTTTCTTGGAGTGACTTCACTTTTCGCTTAAAAACAAACTGAGTGGCTTGCGAGAGCTCAGCTTGGGTATTGACTCCAAAAGCCACTCGAGAGTGACCCACCAGCGCTCCAACTTTGTCCCGGTTAGTTAAAGCGAGACCTAAAATATCAGTGAGGTAGAACTCCCCCTTGCTGTTGAGGTTTTTAATTTGAGGAAGATATTCTTTCAAAGTTTCAGCTTTAGCGATGTAGATCCCTGTGTTGACTTCATTGATCTTGAGAGTGTCTGCGGAGGCATCTTTGGCTTCGACTATAGCTGCGAGCTGTCCATGGTAACGCACAATACGTCCGAACTCTTTTGGGTTTTTCAATTTGCAAGTAACAACAGCTAAATCCAAATTTTGCTTTTCGAATTCTTCGACAAAAGGAAGAAGGTCTTGAGCTGTAATCAATGGATGATCTCCGTTCAGGATCATCACGATGCCTTCCAGCGAATCAATATGGGCTGATTTTACAGCATCTGCAGTTCCCAGTTGTTGAGCTTGAACAAAAACTTTAACATCCGAAGACTCAATCACATTTTTGACTAAAGTAAGGCCGTGCCCGCAAACAACTCGGATTTCATGAGCTCCCGCGGACCGACAAGCTTCGATCACATTCAAAATCATGGGTTGTCCAGCCACTGGATGCAGGACTTTTGGAAGCGGGGAAGCCATCCGAGTGCCTTTACCCGCTGCAAGAATGATAGATGTGAACGCTTTTGATTTTTCTTTCTGTGAATTCATAGTCATAATCTTAATCATGAGTGATGCTATCGTCCACTATTCATCCTGGGCTCAGAGCGCAACTGGTCAGAATATTGAGCTTTATGAGTCACTAAAAACAGGGCAGAGGCCCTTGCTATTTGTCGGTGGTGTCCACGGGGATGAGCCAGAAGGTGTACGATTGGCCACTGAGTTTATTTCTTGGTTGCAGAAAAACAACAAAAGCTTAGCTTCTTGGGCTCTTATTCCCTGCTTGAATATTGATGGACATTCTAAAAATCAAAGAACCAATGGAAATGGGGTCGATCTCAATCGCAATTTTCCCAGCCGAGATTGGAGCCCTCTAGCCAAAGGCCCCCGCTATTTTCCCGGCCCACATCCTAATTCTGAACCTGAAGTCCAAGCTTTGGTCCATTGGATTGAAGACCATCAGCCCGCTGTGATCTTTCACTTTCACTCTTGGGAACCCTGTGTGGTCTACACAGGACATCCAGGACGTGTGTGGGCGGAGATACTGACTGAAGGAAATCCCTACTCAGCTCGTGAAGACATTGGCTATCCAACACCGGGTAGCTTAGGACAGTTTGGCTGGACAGAACATCAAATCCCCGTCGTCTGTCTCGAAGAGCAAGAAGGCTGTGATCTTGAGCTTGTGTGGCCCCACTTTCAAAGGGGACTCACTCAAATCGTTCAAGTAGAAGTCTATCAAAGACTCTTAGGGCTTAGGCGATGAAATATCAGTCTTTGATTTTTGATTTGGATGACACTTTGATCGACACCTCTTCGATTCTGATACCTATCGCTGACTCTCCTTCTTATGCTGACAAAATCCGTGGGCCAATCCCACTCTTTAAAGATGCAAGGGAAAATCTCGTCATCTTGTCAAAAAAGTATGACCTCTATCTGCTCACTCAAGGAAATCCAGAAATCCAAAAGCAAAAAATTAAGTCAGCAAAAATTGAAAAATTTTTTAAAGAGATATTCTTGGTGGATTCTCATTTCGGAGATTCGAAAGAAAATTTTTTTAAAAATTTTTCTCAAAGGCA
>JAJTIC010000032.1 GCA_021300175.1 Pseudomonadota bacterium | reverse complement strand
TGTCTTCAAGATCCCCTGAGGACTTGGTTGCTCAGCAGAGCGCACTAATCGCACTTCTTTGAGAAAAACGCTTTGAGATAAAACTTCCAACATACTTGTTAAATCTGCATCTGAAGTCGCAAGACCAAAGATGTTTAAGCGATTTTCTCTGAACTCGAGTCTTGTGAGCCAAACTTTGCTGGGAAGATCCTTTTGAAGAGTGTCCAGAATACGAACTTCCTTCATTCGCTCCAGACTCAGTCCCTCGATAAAGCGAATTTGAGTTTCGAGCTTAGCTTTGTCTTCGTTGAACTTTCGCTTCTCTTGAACAGCATTACTCGCCTCAAGGTTTTGCCTTTCAAGATCCGCCAAAGACTTCTCAGCTTTTTTCACCTGGGCTCTTAGTTCGGGAATGGTCACATAATCATAGGCATAAAGAGCCAGGGGGAATAAGAACGCTAAAAGTAAATTCAAAGCGCCTTTTTTCTGCAGTTCAGCGATATCTCCAAGATCCGTAGCTCCGACCGAAGATCCTGCTGCAACAGCTTTCTTAGATTTAGCGAGATTGATGCGTATCACACATCCCCCGCTTTTCTCATGGCAAGGCCCACGGCGACAGCTGCAAACGGAGCCACTTGCTGAAGATAGGCTGCATTCAACGATTTATTTTTAGCGCGCACTCGACCGAAAGGGTTGAACATCTCACAAGACAAACGGAGTGTTCTTTGAATGGACTCCATCAGCCCTGGAACCACCGAAGACCCACCTGCGTAGAAGATCCTCTGAGGATTAACACCCGTGTTGCTCGCAGCAAAGAAGTCAAAACTATTACGAACTTCTTCGGCCACAACCTCATTGGTATTGGAGATAATACTTTGAACTTGCTCAGGGACGGCAGAGCCATGAGAAGCAGAAATTTTCATCGCTTCTGCTTCTGCTAAAGTCATTCCCATTTCCTTGTGGATTTCATTGGTGAAATTCTGACCGCCGACAGGAATATCTCGACTAAAGATCACTTCGCCATCGGAAAGAATCACAAAATTAGTCACTCCTGCACCAATATTAAGGACCGCAATGGTCTCTCCGACGGTCTTGCCAAAATTCAATTCGAAAGCGTTTGCTAAAGCAAAACCACTGACATCGAGAACAGACATCTGCATGCCGGAGCCAGACACCACACTGTTGTACTGAGCCACAAGATCATTTTGCGCAGCGACCAGAAGTATATCGAAAGTCTCTCCGGAAGTCTGAGGATTGATAATGTGATAATCCAAAACAATGTCATTCACATCAAACGGAATATACTGCTCAGCCTCCCATTTGATTTGCTCTGCAATCAGCTTCTTTTCAATTTTGGGAATCGTGATTTTTTTCACAATGACAGCGGTTCCCCAAATCCCAATAGAAACAGAGCGTTTCTTCATTTTAATTTCTGACATCAACGATTGCACAGCCACCGAGATAGCTGATGGATTGGAGATATCGCCACCAAGAATGGAGTTTGACGGAGTGGCAGTCATCCCGAAAGACAACAGATCCGCACCTTTGCGGCTGACTTCTATTTCTGCGACTTTGATCGAACTCGTTCCTATGTCGAGTCCAATCAGTCTTTTTGATCCAAACAGCATGCCTAGATGAAACTCCAATTGGTGAAGAAGGACCTTCATAAAATTATTTAGGACTGGACCCGGAATGTCAAATCCGCGAATTTTCTAGACTATTCTACGAACGGAAGAAACAGACGAAGGTAGGTATGAGCTAGACTTTGGGCTCCGAATGCATAGACCAAAGCCGCGACAACCAAGTAAGGACCAAAAGGAATCACAGCTTTCATTCCCTTATTGGACTTAAGTCCTGTAGCGATCCCACCGAAGGTCCCAAGGACGCTACTCACAAGAACAATAAAGGGTATCGCTTTCCAGCCAAAGACAGCTCCAATCCATGCCAGAAGCTTGATATCGCCCCCACCCATGCCTTCTTCTTTGCGATAGAGATAGTAAAAGTAAGCGACTGCCCAAAGCATCCCCCCGCCAATGAGAACTCCCAAAAACGAATCCATGAATTGGCGATCAGGGTTGAGGAGAGCCCCGACAAGACCAATCACAATTCCAGAGAGAGTGAGGATATCAGGCAAAAGAAAATGATCCAGATCAATAAAGCTCGCCGTGACTGCAGCAAATATAAAAAAAGTCATTTCAAGGGCTGTCCAAGACCAGCCAAATTTGTAGTAAGTGAGGCAAAACAAAAAGGCCATGATAAATTCAACCAAAGGATATCTTGGATTGATCGGAGCTTTACAAGCAGAACATTTCCCCCGAAGAAAGAGCCATGAGAAAATGGGAATCAATTCCCAGGCGCTCAGTTTTTTTGAACAGTGAGGACAGGCTGATCGAGGTCCTACGATACTGAGTCCTTTGGGCCAACGGTAAATGATCACATTCCCAAAACTACCGAGAAGGGCTCCAAATAATCCGAACACAACATATCCGTAGAGCTCAAAAGCATCAGACAAGATCACGCCTCCTGAAAGTAACCATTGAAGCGACAATCAAAAGAACTACCCACGCACAAAGATGAGTCCAAGTCCATAAAAAATATCCCCAAGAGATCGGATGTTCGATGAAGTAGATACTTCTCCAATTGGCCTCATAAAGACGCGGAAAAAGATACTGAGAGGTCTGCCCCACCGCCGACAATACAGGATTTCCTACCTTTTCTCCAAAAAAAGCCACTTCTTGAGACCAGTGAGAAATAAGATAAATTCCCAACGATGCACTTCCTGCGATCAAGGAGCGAGTGTTGACTGATAAAAACAGTGCAGCTGAAAAAATCACTGCCGACTCTAAGTAACTCCCGGAAAACACCAATAACATTTTTCCCAGAGAAAACTGGGCACCAAGTAATAGCCACAACATAATCACGAGTGCGGATCCCCCTGCGCCCCAAACAACATAAAAAGTGAGGGCTTTACTGAGAAGAAATTTCTCGCGAGACACATTCCGAGACAAAACCACGAGACAAGTCTGATGATCGAGCTCCTTCTGTAATAGCTGAGAGCCAAAAACCACAGCGAGCCCGAGACCAGAAAGATGAACCCCGAGAAAGCCAAAATGCAGAAGCATTCGAGTCTTTTCATCAAAACTCAAGGATCCAAAGAGAAAGCTCAGAGCAAACAACAAAAGACACAGAGACACGAGAACCCACCAAAGTCTCATGCGGATGAGTTCTTGAATAGAAACATTTATTAAAGCTCTCAGCTGTTGCACTCTACCCTCGACCTTCGAGCTGCTGCCTCAGTTGTTTGAATGAGGACTCCAGGGACTCCGTTTTCTTAAAAGACTCTAACGATCCTGTATAAACAATCTTGCCTTTATGAATGATCACTAAGTCTTCACAGAGCTCTTCCATATCCGAGAGCAAATGGCTGCTGAAGAAGATGGTTCTCCCCAGAGCTTTCTGGCGGAAAAGAATTTCTTTAATTCGAATTCTCCCATCGGGATCAAGACCCGACATGGGCTCATCCAGAATAAGAACTTCGGGATGATGAATCAAGGCTTGGGCTAAGCCAACTCTTTGAAGCATTCCTTTGGAAAATTTTTTGAGAAGGACATGTTTTGAATCAAGTAAGCCCACTTCTTTGAGGACATTGTCACAAGCTTTCTCAAAGCCGTCGCTGTGATCCACTGAAAGCTTCCAAAAAAACTCTAAGAACTCTTTGGCAGTTAAAAAATCATAGTAGCAAGGACGCTCTGGCAAATAACCCAAACTCTGACGATTCAACTCAATAGAGCCGCTTTGGGGACGTATAAAGCCAAGAATACATTTCAGGGTGGTCGTTTTTCCGGCCCCATTCAATCCCACAAAACCCGTCGCTCGACCTTTTTCAATCTTGAAAGAAATGTCTGCCAAGACCTTATAAGCAGGCTCAAAAAAACCCGATTTAAAGGATTTGCTAAGGTGACGAACAGACAGAACTGTCATTGCTGAATCTTCATTTCCTTTACCATTTCTCGAACAGGATCATACTGACGAGTGGTCGCTGGCATAAATCCTCGCGCACCTAGAAAATCGAGAACCTCTTTGTCCTCTTTAAGTTTTTCAGCCACATCGATCAAATTAAACATTAGATTGTGAGTGAGCTTTGGATACTTCTCGTAAAAATCCTGGCGGACAACGAAAGGGTCATTGGGGATTGGCTCGCTGACCCACAGAGATCGAACCTTCATTGACGTCTTTTTGTATTTTTCAAACGCACTTTTTGCCGAAGATTTATCATCACTAAAAACAGCAATGACATCAACTTTCTTATCTTCGAGAAGAGCTACGGAATCAGCGTGATTGCCACTAAAGACTACTTCTGAAAAAGAGGCTTCTGAAATTTTGTTCCTCTTGAAGTAAACCATGGGATACAAAAATCCAGATGTCGAATTACGATCGACAAAAGCAATACGCTGACCCTTGAGACTTTGAACGGTTTTTAGCCGACTCGACTGAGGCACCAGCAAAGTAGAGAAGTAAAAAGGCTCCGCCCACATTTTCTTCAGAAGAACTTTCATGGAGGTAACTGCTTCTGCATGAACATAAGTTGCGGCGGTGAAGAAAGCGAAGTCGACCTTTTTTTGCTGAATAGCCTGAATCAGTTCACCATAGGTTTGGGGAACATATACTTCCACTTTAACATTCAAAGTCTTTTCCAGTTCACCTGCAATCTTAGCCCCACCCGTTTTTATGGCCTCTAATTTTCCTCCCGGGATGAAGCCAATCACAACTTTGGGAGGCTCTGTCTCAGCCAAACTGAGATTTGAAAAAATCAATAAGAAGAAAACGATCAACAATTTACAATTTTTAATCATGGCAAGCTCACTTGTGGAAGGTACCCAACATTCAATTGTTCTGCTTGCGCTGATTTTAAAGCAATCAAAAATGCATTCACAGCATCGTTTTCCGTGATACACGGGATGCCAAGATCAATGCAGGCTCTGCGAATATCAAAACTTGCTTCAATGGAAGTTCTCCCCCGAGTGGTGTTAATCACAAAAGCAATTTCTCCAGATCGAATCCGGTCCACACAATTTGGCCGACCTTCGTGAACTTTCCTCAAGGCCAAAGTTTCAATTCCATGTCGAGTAAAATGCTCGGCTGTCCCCCGAGTCGCTGAAATGGTATAGCCCATTCTTTTCAACTCACGAGCCACCTCCAACATGGAAGTTTTATCTTTTTCACGAAGAGAAAAGAAAACTTCCCCAGACTTTGGAAGCTTTATATGCGAGGACAAAAATGCTTTTTTCATCGCTTCTCCGAAGCTTTTCCCCCTACCCATAGACTCACCCGTGGATTTCATTTCGGGACCCAAAAGAGAATCAGCTTCGCTGAATTTTCTGAATGGGAACACCACGCCTTTGACAGAAACAGAGTCCGTCTTGTGCCAGTCATAGTCCTGAAGCTTTAAATCTGAGCGACTTTTTCCAAGAACGGCTGCAACTCCGAGGTCAATCAAAGGGACCCCTGCTGCTTTCACGACAAAAGGCACCGAACGCGAGCTTCTGGGGTTGGCTTCCAAAATGAAAACCTGATCATTTTTGACCGCGAGCTGCAAGTTCAAGTGGCCGATAATTTTCATTCGATCGGCCAGCTGCATCGAGAGCTCTTCAATCTTTTGGCAAGTTTCTTTCTTGAGACGTTGGGGCGGTAAAACACCCATGCTATCACCCGAATGAACTCCGGCCGCTTCGATGTGCTCTACAACCCCGCCCACGATCATCCAATCTCTGCCACGCACTAAATCCACATCGACTTCAAGGGCACCTTCAAGAAACTGATCAATGAGGCAAGGAGCTTCTGTCGAAATAAAGGCTTGATGCCTTTGAAAGTATGACCGTAGCTCCGACTCATTTTCAACGACCTCCATGCGTCGCCCACCCAGGACGTAAGAGGGGCGACAAATCACTGGAAATCCCACTTGTTCAATCTGTGCAAGGGCCACATCAAGACCAGACGCCATAAATGACTTGGGAATATGAAACTTGAGCTCACGGCAGATTTCACTGAATCGCCCACGATCCTCGGCAAGATCTATTGCTTCCAGAGAGGACCCTAGCAAAGGTGTCCCAGCACGAACGAGCGCTGGCGCCAAGTTGATCGGTGTTTGCCCCCCAAGCTGGGCCATAAAACCTTTTGGTTGAATCCATCGAAAAATTTCTCGCAAGTTTTCGAAAGTCAGTGGCTCAAAGAATAAAATATTCGCTGTATCATAATCCGTTGAAACAGTTTCAGGGTTGGAATTCACCATCACGACTTGCTCATTATGACGGCGAAGAGCTTTCACTCCTCGCACACAACTATAGTCAAATTCAATCCCCTGACCAATGCGATTCGGCCCACTGCCGATCACAACAATTGGGGATTTAAAGGGCAAGTCCACCGATTGCTGAAACCAATAAGAAGAGTAGAAGTAAGGAGTGCTTGAAGCAAATTCCCCAGCACAAGTATCAATTTGCTGAAAGCAAGGGAAAATCTTGTGTTTCTCTCTGAGAGAGAGAATTTCCTCTGATGTCCTATCTTTTAATCGACCAATTAAAGCATCGGACATACCCTTTCGCTTTGCTGCAAGAAGTAAGTCTGGAGCTAACTCTTGAGCACTCAAAACTTTTTCAAACTCAGTTAATTGCTGAAGCTGCTCAAGGAACCAAGGATCCACACGAGTGATCTCAGAAATCTCAGCGACTGTCCGCCCCTCACGAAGAGCTTGATAAATTTGATAGAATCTTTGGCTGTTCGGCACTGCCAGTTTATCGGCATCTAAGGGAATTGATGGAAATCCCTCTGCATGATTCTCAAGGGAAACAACAGCTTTCATGAAGGACTCTTGAAATGTTCTTCCCACTCCCATCACTTCCCCAACAGATTTCATCTGCGTGGTCAGAATATCTTTTGCGCCTGGAAACTTCTCAAAAGCAAAACGTGGAATCTTAGTCACCACATAATCAAGAGCTGGTTCGTAGCAAGAGGGTGTGACTTTCGTGATATCATTTTGAATTTCATCTAAAGTGTAGCCAATAGCCAACAGCGCTGCAATTTTAGCGATCGGAAAACCCGTGGCTTTGCTCGCTAAAGCCGAAGACCTCGACACGCGAGGATTCATTTCAATCACGACTCGTTCGCCGGTTCTGGGATGAGTTGCAAATTGAATATTAGCGCCCCCCGTTTCGACACCGACTTCATTCAAAATCTTGCAAGCTTCATCGCGCATCGCTTGGTATTCCCGGTCGGTGAGCGTTTGTTGAGGAGCCACTGTGATCGAATCACCCGTGTGAACTCCGCAAGCGTCAAAATTTTCAATGTTACAGACAACCACAAATGTTCCCAATCGGTCTCGCATCACTTCGAGTTCGAACTCTTTCCAGCCTAAAATTGATTCTTCGACCAAGACTTCAGAAGTTGGACTTTCAAAAAGAGCTTGAGTGATCATTCTTTGATACTCTAGAGGCGAATAAGCGATCCCACCGCCCCCTCCTCCCAAAGTAAAATTGGGCCGCAGAATCAATGGGTATCCCAGGTTTTGAGCGACTTGCATTCCCTGTTCAAAAGTTCTCACCATTTCAGAACGAGGATATTTAGCACCGACTTTATCTAGAATGCCGCGGAAAACTTCGCGATCCTCGGCAGCTCGAATCACTTTGGGATCAGCCCCAAGAAGTCTGACGTTGTACTTGGCGAGCACCCCCGAATCGTGCAACTCCAGCGCCAAATTCAAAGCGGTCTGCCCACCCAGAGTAGGAATCAGAGAGTCAGGCCGCTCTTCAGCAATGATTTTCTCTAAGTAATTAGCTTTAAGAGGCTCAACATAAACACGGGTCGCCACTTCAGGATCAGTCATAATTGTTGCTGGATTTGAATTCACCAAAATGACTTCGAGACCTTCATTCATCAAAGCTTTGCACGCCTGAGTTCCTGAATAATCGAACTCGCAAGCCTGCCCAATCACGATGGGACCACTTCCTATGATCAGAACTTTGCGAATCTCAAGTCTCTTACTCACTAAATACCTACTTTGCTCTCTGATGAGTAAATTAGATCAATTTTGACATGGCGGTAACGTTCAAATTTATATCTCATTTTAATGAGTCTCAGCATCATGTCCTCAGGGTTCAAATCTGGATCTTTCTTATGCCTCTTCACCTCTGACAGAATGAACTTTTTTGCTTCTCGAGGATGGAAGCAGAATCCTTTCATAAAGTACCAGTTATCCCGCTGCGGAACTAAGCGGGCTTCAAAAAGCTCATCAGAATCAAAACCAAAGGTCCAAGGGCACTCTTTCACGACAATTTTGTCACCTCTCAGAAGATCTTTGAGGTAAATGTCATTGCCTTTGATCTTTTGAAACTCAAAAAGTGAGTGCCGATGATTTTTCATAGCATCAATAGCTTGTTGTTCTTCATCGGTAAATCGCAGTGGTCTCGCCATATGCACGCTCTCTAGAGGTGTCTGTGAAAAACCTCTCAGCTCTCGAGTGAAGAAATACCAATCAAAAAATTGGGACATCCTGAGTTCAAATTGCTCAGATCTCTCGTCCAGAATTCCAGCATTATCAAAAAAATCTGACTTCGCCAGACGCACTTCCTCTTGAAAGTCGGGGCCGGCAAAATGGTTCAGGATCTTATCCATGAGAGAAAAGTAAAATTTCATTTTTGATTCACTGTCTGTCGCACTCACTGTCGCACTCCCATCATTTTCTGTACAAAAAAATCAAATAACTCTGTGGCTTCGTGGGGCCCAGGATGACTTTCAGGATGATATTGAATTCCAAGATAAGAATTCTTCTCTGAATAAAAACCAGCTACTGTGTGATCATTCAAATTTACTTGAGTCACTTGTGCATCTTTTGGAAGAGTCTCTCCTTTGACCGCATAACCGTGATTTTGACTGGTCATGTAAATTCGCTCCAGCAACCGATCTTTAATTGGATGATTAGCCCCACGATGACCAAACTTTAACTTAAATGTCTGCGCCCCTAACGCCAAAGCCAGAACTTGATGCCCCATACAGATCCCATAAATCGGAATTTTACCAATAAACTGCTGCACTGTTTGAGGCGCCACCTGTACCTGCGTCGGATCTCCCGGGCCATTGGTCAGCATCAGCCCATCAGGCTCATATGCTTGAATCTCGTGAGCTGGAGTGCGACTTGGAAAAACTCGAAGCTCTCGAGCACGCTTTTTAAGTTCTCGGAGAATATTTTCTTTAGCTCCGAAATCAAGAACTGCAATCCGCGGCCCCTGTGGGTTCTCTCCTGGGAAAGTTTCAACTTGCTGACGACTTGCCAAATGCACCCAATCGTTTTCAATTTTCTTCTTGTCTGTGATAAGTTTCTCAGCTTTGACTTTTGCTTGAGCTGAGTCCTCTGCAAAAACCAAAGCTCCCCAGGGAGTCCCGCCAGAGCGAAGCCTGAGAGCCACGGCGCGAGTATCCATTTCACTGACTGTGGGAACCCCAGCTTTCACCAAAGTTTGCAGCCAAGTTTGCTCGCGTGGGGTGTTTTGAATTTGCAAAGCAATGAAGCCTTCAATCCATATTTTGCGACTTTCCCAAACTTCCGAATGAGCCCCGTAGTTTCCTTGCATGGGGGCAGTCATCACTACAATTTGAGAAAAGTAACTGGGATCTGTCGCAATTTCTTCAAAACCCTGATGAGAAGTATTGAATACCACTTCTCCGGCTCTTTCGAATTTAATCTCGGCAGGAACCATCCATCGGCCCTCGTAAGTTTCGCCAGTTTCTAAAACTAAAAATCCTTTTTTTACCAAGTTTCACCTCTGGCCATACGAAAAAGAGCTTCCCTGAGAAAGACTCCGTGACTAACTTGACTCAGCACCAAACTGTTTCGCTGATGAATCACTTCTGAGTCCATTTCCAAACCATGATTGATGGGCCCGGGGTGCATCACAAAAGACCCTGATTTCAAAGTTCTTAGATTTCTCTTATTCAATCCATACTTTTCTGAATAGACTTCCCGATTGAGCTGAGACCCATCAGAATGCCTTTCGAACTGCACTCTGAGCGCCATCACAGCATCGCACCAGCTCAGTGCCTCTGAGAGATCTGAAAAATACTTCACCGAACTTTTTTCAGATCTCATTTCTTCAGGACAGCACACTGCAATTTGCAAACCTACTTTAGAAGCTAACTCAAAATGTGAATGAGCCACACGACTATGGCGAACATCTCCAACGATCAAAAGTTTACGCTCCTCAAGGCGCTCCCACTTTTCGCGCAAAGTGAACGTATCCAGCAGTGCCTGAGTCGGATGGCCTTGCACTCCCCAGCCTGCATTCAAAATGGGCGCAGAAACAAATTTTGAGATGGCTCTTAAGTTGATTTCATCTCCACAACGAATGACCAAATACTCAGGTCCCATGGCCGCCACATTCAGTATCGAATCCTCAACGGTTTCACCCTTTTCTAAAGAAGTTTTTTGCCCACCATCAAACACAAGAGCTGTGAGACCTGAGCGCGCAGCTGCGGTTTCAAAACTCATCCGAGTGCGTGTGCTCGGCTCAAAAAACAAAAGAGCCACTGTTTGACCTTGATGCTGAGGAGGTCTTGACTGTTTTTTTAGTGAAGATGCTAAGTTGAAAAGAGTGTCGATGGTTTGGCTCGAGATGCTATTCAGATCTATCAAGGAACCATCGAATAAAGACATCTTCACAACGCTAAACAGACAACCTAGGACTGTCAATGAAGCGAAGTAAATATTCGCTCAGATCTGACTCCTGGAAGCACCCCTCCAAGAGCACGATTTTGCCAATCCAGGGACAACCAGATCAAAAACAAACGACCCTCGATTTTGCTGACGGGAACAGTTCCCCAATAACGCGAATCATCGCTGGCATCGCGATTATCACCCAGCAAAAACACTTCATTTGGAGGAACAATCATGGGACCATAGGACTTTGACTGAGAATCTTTGGTAAAAAAGAGAACTCGTTCACTCCCTAAAATTTCTTCTTTCCGAGCTTCAAGGCCTGCACGCCCCGGAAATAACGGAAGGTAATCTGCCCCCAAGTTCTGGTAAGTTGCCTTTTCACCATTGATGACTAATTGCCCATGAGCAATTTGAATATGATCTCCAGGAAGACCCACCACTCGCTTGACAAAGTAAACTCGGGGCTGCTCCGGATAACTGAAAACGACCAGCTCCCCTCGCTGAGGACGGCCCGAAGCTATCTTTTTGTCGGTGAGTGGAATCTTTACCCCATAAGGCAGTTTGAAAGAAAAAACAAAATCCCCAGGAATCAGTGTGGGCGCCATAGAACTCGTGGGAACCTTATAGCCCGTCATCACAAAAGTTCGCACAATCAGGGCTAACAAAATTGCCACAAGAACATTTTCGAGATACTCGCGCCAGGGCTTGAAAGTTTTCATTTAAAACCTCAATCCAAATCTGTTCCAACGAATGGTGGAGGGATCACAGAGAAACTCAGCGCCTGGCAAGGTCTTTTCACAACTGAGCCAGATGACCACAACACGACCGACCAAATTGCCCTGAGGGACAAAACCCCACACCCGAGAATCTGAGGACTGATCTCGATTATCACCCATGAAAAAATATTGACCTTCAGGAACTTGAACTTGATTGAAAAAAGATTGCTCATGGCGCAGATACTGAACCGTGTAGTTCTTTTCACTTTCAGAGAACTGTTGAAATTCCCCTTGAGACCCCAAACTATTTTGCAGAACGGGAGCTTCGTTCACAAAAAGCTTCCCTTTTTCAACTTTCACATGATCACCCGGTAAACCGATCAATCTTTTCACATAAAAAACATCCGGGTTCTCAGGATACCTGAAAACAACAATATCTCCCCGCTGAGGCTGCCCCCAACGGATCAAAAATTGGTCTATTCCAGGGATTTTCACCCCATAAGATAGCTTATTGACGATCACATGATCCAAAATCAAAAGATTGGGAAGCATGCTTCCTGAAGGTATGACGAAAGGCTCTACAAAAAACCACCGCACACTGAGAATTAGAAAAATCGGAAGTAGAAATGTACCGAGAGCTTGTGACCAAGAGGCCCTCAAATCTCGGTTCATTGCTAATTCACCAAATGAAAGAAGCGATTAAATCGGATCGTCAGTGGGTTACAGAGGAAACTCACCACAGGCAATGTCTCTTCGCAACTGAGCCAGACGATCGAAGCTCTTCCCAATATATTCTGTTCTGGCAAGAAGCCCCAGTAACGTGAGTCACTGGATTTGTTGCGATTGTCACCCATGACAAAAAGATGCCCCTCGGGAACCGTCACAGGACCGAAAGAATCGTAAATCTCCCCTTTACGGAGAAGAATTGAATGCTTTTTCCCTTTGAGGTTTTCGATAAAGTGAACGTAATTCCCTTTTGAATCAAAAACGTCCCCATTTTCTTGAAAGTCCTTATCTCTGACAGCTTCGAACTCCGTATTCCCCATGGGGGGATTTTTTTCGATGGGCTGGTCGTTAATATAGAGAGTTCCTTTTTCATAATAGATTCGGTCTCCCGCTCTCCCCACGACTCTCTTAATAAAAAAAGTGCTCATGTCTTGGGGGTACTTGAAGACCACGACTTCGCCCGGTTGAGGCTCAGAAAACTTCACTAACCATTTTTCGCTGAAAGGGACTCGAATGCCATAAGTGAACTTGTTCACAAAAATATGATCGTGAATCAAAAGACTCGGGAGCATACTTCCTGAGGGAATCACATAAGCTTCAAAGAAAGCCCAACGAATAAAAAGTGCGACAAAAACAGCGAGTCCAAGAGATCCCCAACCCTCTGTCCAAAAATGCTTCGATTTCCAATGACTGTTCTTTACCATCCACCTATCTTAGGGGAATTCGCATCGCACTGTACAGGAACTTGTGCAAGAAACCCAAGCTTGATCCTGAGGCGGCACATTACTGGGGTTACAGTAAGACGTTGAGTACAAAGAAAAACGATCTAAGCGGCCGCTGCGAATTCGACACTGCAAGTCAGCTTGAGACAAACAGTCTTCATCTGCTTGATCTTTCAGCTGCTCGATACAAAACCAAGAGTTTGTGCCAAAGCAAAATCCCGTTGAGCGACCTTGTGGATAAAGATATTCAAATTGCTGAGCCAAGACAGCTTGTGACCCCAAAAAGACAACAAGAATAAAAAGCACCGCTTTCATCTTTAGTCCTCCACCTTGAGAATGGCCAGAAATGCCTCTTGCGGGACATCCACAGTCCCAATCTGTTTCATGCGTCTTTTACCTTCTTTTTGTCGTTCCAAAAGCTTTCTCTTACGAGAAATATCCCCACCATAACACTTGGCTGTCACGTCCTTTCGAAGAGCTCCGAGAGTTTCCCGAGCCACAATTTTTGAACCAATGGCCGCTTGAATGGCCACTTGGTATTGTTGACGTGGAATGAGCTCTTTCATTTTTTCGACCAGCGAACGACCTCGGGCTTGTGCTTTGGAGCGATGGATAATCAAGGACAAAGCGTCCACAGGTTCCCCGTTAATTAGAACATCCATTTTTACAAGGTCTGCTTCTTCAAAACCAATCACTTCATACTCTAAAGACGCATAGCCTTTGGAAATTGACTTTAAGCGATCATAAAAATCCATCACCATTTCATTCATGGGAAGACGGTATTCGATAATCACTTTCTTTTCTGTGACATAGTCCATCTTGATTTGAATTCCACGCTTATCTTCACACAGCTTCAAAATTCCCCCGATGAAATCAGTGGGCGTGTGGATCGTCACTTTCACAAAAGGCTCTTCCATTTTTGCAATCTTTGTCTCATCTGGAAGCTGGGATGGATTTTCAAGTTCTGAGACCGAACCATCGTGGGCGTGAATTCGATAAACCACGGTCGGCGCTGTCGTGATCAAATTGAGATTAAACTCTCGCTCCAAGCGCTCCTGGACAATTTCCATGTGCAAGAGACCAAGAAATCCGCAGCGATAGCCAAAACCAAGAGCCAACGATTTTTCAGTTTCAAAAGTGAGCGAAGAGTCATTCAAGCAAAGCTTCTCAAGAGCATCTTTGAGAGACTCATACTCACTGGCCACCACAGGGAAAATTCCCGCAAAAACCATGGGTTTAATATGAGTAAACCCCGGCAGAGGCTCCATCGCTGGGAGCTTTGCAGTGGTCACAGTGTCCCCCACTTTCACATCTCGAATATCTTTAATACCACAAATGATGAATCCCACTTCCCCGGCGTGAAGTTCATCCACAAAAGTTGGGAATGGAGCGTACTTCCCCATTCTTAAAACTTCGTATTGCTTATCAGTTGCCATGAACTTGATCTTCTCGCCTTTTTTAATGGCTCCGTCCTTCAAACGCACAAGAACGACCACGCCTTGGTAAGCATCAAACCAAGAATCAAAAATCAAAGCTCTCAGCGATAATGCCTTGTCGGCTTTCGGTGGTGGTACCTTTTTAACGATGGCTTCCAAAATATCTGTGATTCCAATACGTTCTTTTGCAGAGGCCATCACAGCATCTGAGGCATCCAATCCGACGGTGTCTTGAATCTGTTTCTTCACGCCTTCTGGATCAGCGGTGGGAAGGTCGATCTTATTTAATACGGGAATGATTTCTAGGTTATTCTCGATCGCCAAATAAACATTAGCCAGAGTTTGCGCTTCAACCCCTTGTGCGGCATCCACAACCAGAATGGCTCCTTCACAGGCAGCTAGAGACCTGGACACTTCGTAACTGAAATCCACATGCCCGGGAGTATCGATCAAATTAATCTGATAGGTATTGCCGTCCTTCGCTTTATAAGTCAGGCAAACCGTTTGAGCCTTGATGGTAATCCCACGTTCCCGCTCAAGTTCCATGTTGTCCAGAAACTGCGCCTTTTCTTCTCGCGCGCTCAAAGAACCTGTTTCAGAGAGCAAAGCATCGGCCAAAGTTGATTTACCATGGTCGATGTGAGCGATGATAGAAAAGTTACGGATAAACTTGGGATCCATTCTGTTTTAGTGTCCTTTTGCGAAGTCTTTCAATTGATCCACTTTGTTCAGCTTTTCCCAGCTAAATTCATCTCTTCCAAAGTGCCCGTAAGTAGATGTTCTCGAATAGATTGGACGAAGTAAATCCAGATCTTTGACAATTCGAGCTGGCTTCAGACTCCAAAGCTCACGAACAGCTTTCTCGAGCCTTTCTGCTCCGAGCTTGCTCGTTCCAAAGTCATTGACGTTGATACTGACGGGCTCAGCCACACCGATGGCATAAGCCACTTGGACCAAACACTTCTCAGCCAAGCCAGCAGCCACAATGTTCTTTGCCACATGGCGAGCAGCATAAGCTGCAGAACGGTCCACTTTCGAAGGATCTTTTCCTGAGAAAGCACCGCCCCCATGAGCGCCGTGCCCGCCGTAAGTATCAACGATAATTTTTCGCCCGGTAAGACCTGCGTCACCCATCGGCCCACCGATGACAAAACGACCTGTGGGATTGATGAGAAATTTTGTTTTCGCATCAATCCACTGCGAAGGGATTGTTTTCTTGAGGACGCTTTCAATAACAAAATCTTGGATCATTTTTGCAGAAGCTTCTTCCGCATGCTGAGTAGAAACAACCACAGTGTCGATCCGCTTTGCCTTGCCATTTTCGTACTCAACTGTGACTTGAGACTTCGCATCCGGGCGAAGCCAATTCACGACGCTGGCTCTTCTTTGAGCAGACAGCTCTTGTAGAATTTTATGAGAAAGAGAAATCGACAAAGGCATCATTTCGGGAGTCTCATTCACCGCATAGCCAAACATGAGACCCTGATCACCAGCACCTTGATCATCTGAGCCAGTTTCTTTAACCCCCATGGCGATGTCCGGAGACTGCTTCCCAACGGCCACCATCACGCCACAAGATTTGTAATCAAAACCCTTTTCAGAAGCGTCATAGCCAATCTTCTTGACGGTTTCACGAGCGATCTCAGACATGTCAATATTCGCAGAGGTCGTCACTTCACCAGCAACCACGATCAACCCAGTCGTCAGCAAAGTCTCACAGGCAACTCTTCCGCGAGGATCTTGGGCTAAAATCGCATCTAAAACTGCATCACTAATTTGATCCGCCATTTTGTCAGGATGGCCTTCAGAAACAGATTCGCTGGTGAACAGAAAATTCTTAAAATTTGACATAGAGTTAGCTCCTCTTTCTCGGGAACGGTAAAGAAAGAGCAACCTAACAAAATCAAATTTTAAAATCAATCAAATGAAAGCCCGCCCTAAGCAGGCTTTTTGTTGGAGTAAGGCGTGTTATCATACTCGAGCTTTTCGTTGACCCGCTCGAGCTGACCCCCCCTGGAGCGCTCAAATTTTTTATGATGCTGAAGCTTTTCTTTTCTCTTCATAAACTGCTTATCGAGCTTCTCGGCCACCAAATCGACAGCCGCATAAACGCTGGGTGATTGAGCTTTGGCTTTAAAGTGGCTATCGGGGTTTCTGACCAGCACTTCCACTTCAAAATTCACTTTTCCAAGGCTATAGAAAATTTGCCATTGGCTTTCTTTGAGCAAGTGCTTCCCCATCTTTTCAAAGCGCTCTTCGACGTAAGTTTTGAGGGCTTCCGAGGGGTCAACGTGTCGGAAAGTATGCTTAAAGCTCATAAAATCTCCTTCGCAGTTAATCCTTTTCGGCAAAACTGGACCAAAGATGAGGGGAATTGCTTGACGCAAGCTGTCTATTTCTCGGATTGAGACGAGATCATTTCACGAATCACTGAACTGCGAGCCAGGACAAAAACAAGAAGAGTTGTTACTAAAAGCATCAACCCAGAAAGAGCATTCAGTTTTGGCGAGATTCCCATTTTTAGAGAGGTGTACAAGAGAATAGGCAAAGTATCGGAACCCACTCCATTAGTAAAAAAGGTGATCAAAAAATCATCGAAGGATAGCAAAAAAACGAGAAGATAAGCCGACACAAGGGCTGGCAAGATTTGCGGCAAAGTTACTTTCCAAAAAATCTGCAAATCTCGAGCGCCCAAGTCCTGGGCTGCTTCAACCACCAAAGGATCCAACGTATTGAGCCGAGTGCGAATCACCATCATGGCAAAAGGTAATCCAAAAGTGATGTGAGACAGGAAAACAGTCCAAAGACTCAACTCCCATTGGATCACAAAAAACCACGCAAGAAGAGATAGCGCAAACACCAGCTCAGGCAAAACAAGAGATGCCAGGGCCAGTGAGTTCAAAAGCGGAGTGAAGCGAAACTGCCCACTGTGAAGGGCTACAGCAGCGCCTGTAGAAAGAATCACGGTGGCCAAGGAACTTATGCTCGCAAGGCCCAAACTTCGCCCGAGAGCTTCTTGCAATGACTGATCAGAGAAAACTTCGAAATACCATTTGAGCGTGAATGTTGAGTCGGCTGGAGAAGTCCAAAAACTCGAGATCACTAAGTAAATGGCAGGAATAAAAAGAGCCATCAGCGAGAGTCCTAAAATGAGCTGGCAAAGGAGGGGCGCTTTAGGCCGAAGCTTTTCCATGACGGCCCCCTAAGCGCAAAAGACCAATAGCAAAAATGATCAGAGTCGCCACGAAAATAACCGTGAGAGCAGCTCCAAAAGGCCAATCTCTCGCTTTCAAAAATTGCTCAGTGATAAGATTACCCATGAGCATATTCTTGGCACTGCCGAGAAGATCAGGGATCACAAACTCGCCCATGGATGGAATGAAGACTAACAAGCAACCGTAGGCGATCCCATGGCGATTCCCCGGAATCAGCACTCGGATCAAAGTCTGCCAATGAGAGGCTCCTAAATCATAACTGGCTTCAACTTGGGCAAATTCAAATTTTTCCAGGGCAGCACAAAGCGGGAACACCATGAATGGCAAATAGCTAGTGACCATTCCATAAAGTACAAGAAACTGATTCCGTGTGAAACCAAAAGGATCGTGCTCCACTCCTGTCCAGCGAAAGAGCTCTTGGATCGGTCCTTCAAAACCAACAAAAAGCCGCACAGCATAGACTCGGATCACGAGGTTCATCAGAAAAGGCAGCGCTAATAAAAAAATGAGCGTCGATCTCTGCCGAGCCGTGCTGGTCGAAATTGCCCATGCCATCGGAAAACCGATGAGCAAAC
>JAJTIC010000115.1 GCA_021300175.1 Pseudomonadota bacterium | reverse complement strand
CCTGCACCTGCGGCAGCTCCGCCACCACCACCTGCACCTGCGGCAGCTCCGCCACCACCACCTGAGCCGATGAATGCGGTGGATGATTCTTTGATGGCAGAATTTGCAGCAGCTATCGAAAGTCAAAAATTAGCAGATCCAGCAGAGGCTGAATCAGGTGTTAATTTAGGAGCTTTGGATATGGACAAAATGGTTCAAGAGGCATCGGTGATTCCAGACTCTCAGACAGAAGTACAGCCCAAGGAGGCTTTGAGTGCAGATCTTGATCAAGAGAAATTACTTAAAGAAGCTAATGCTCTTGGGGCTGTTTCTCCCGAAGATCAGAAGCTCATGGGTGAGTTTGAAAATTTTGTGAAGAAGGGTGAGTCGTGAAGGCAGGACTCACTGTGATAACTTTTCTTGTGTCCAGCCAAAGTCTTGGAGCTCCTCTCCCTGCGAGTTTATCTGCTCAAGAAATCCTAACACTGCCTGCAGAAAATCGCCTATTGGTGGCTCGAGATCATCGAAACATGCTGTCTCAAAAGCTTCCAGAAATGGCGTTTGATCAAAATCTATCCATGCCTCAGCGCTGGAGAGCGCTCGCTCTGCATACTCAGCTCGAGGGTGTCAAAGCTTTGCCCCAGGTTGAGAAAGCCATAAAGTCCCCTGAGTGGTTTATGAGGAATGCAGCTCTTTTGTCACTTAAGTCGATTGCGCCTGAGAGGGTTGAGAAATTCGCCTTTGAACTTCTCGAAGATAAAGCTCTGGTAGTTCGATCCGCGGCCGTGGGTCACTTACCGGAAAATCTGAGTCAAGCTCAGCGAGAGAAGCTTTGGGATCTGATGGAAAGCAAGTCAAACTTTCGTGGTCTGCAGAGTCTTTGGGTTCGAGCGGAGATTTTTCAGAAACTAGTCTTAAAGCCTCAAAAGCGAGAGCTTCCTCTTTATCTGAAAGCTCTGAGAGAAAAAGATCAGCGATTTCATGGACCAGCGTTGAAAGCACTTCAGCAGATGGGGCCTCAAGTGGCCAAAAACTCAGAGAGCATGGAAGTGCAAAGACAGAAATGGCTGAAATGGGCTGCCACGGCAGACTTGAGCCGCTTTAACTAGAGCTGCCCTTTTTTCTGGGCTTTTTTTAAGGCTTCTTCCACAACAAGTTCACGTTCTATGCGGTAAAATATTGTTCTCTCTTCGAGGCCATCGCTTTCAAGCGATTCTGGCTCAGAGAAAAAATCTCTTTTTTTTTCAATTTTTTTTGTGATGCCGACTCGAACGCTCTCTTGATTGTCCACCTTTCCCTTGGCTAAGGTGAGTGTAATTTTGTAACGAACTCCATCAGAAGGTTTTTTCTCAAGGTGAGGGGGTGTGAAACCATCCAATGCTTTGATAAAGTCTGTTTCTAAAATTCCATTATCCATGTTATTCACAGCAATTGGATATTTCAATGCGAGCTGAGCAGCTCTCCAAACAGAATCGTAGTTAAAATAGTATATTCTTTGGTTAGAGTTTTCTCGGATCACTCGATTGGCATTTGAAGTCAAGGGTTGACTGGCGCATCCGCTAAGCCACAAAAAAAAGAGCCCCACTAAAGTGAGGCTTTTTTTGCAGGTAAAGCCAAGTTCAAGAAAACTAGAAGTCTGTCTGGGCTCGTGTCGCATGGGAAACATTGTTCAGCATGCGAGGGCTCAATTCAACTGAAATTTGCCCTTCCGTCGCCATCAAAGAAGATTCCCAACGTTTAATACCGACAAGTGGTTTTTCCAGCGGCCATTCTGGCAGCTGGATTTGTTGTTGCCAGCCCAAAGAGTAAACTTCCCATTTCTTTTGCACAGTTTCTGTCACCACTTGGCCTTGCTGTTTTTTCTCGACCTGTGAAAGGGCAGCATAAGTCGCAGCGGCTTGAAGCCCCTTGGGAGCTGCTACCGGTATGATCGCAATTGAGTCTTCAGCTTTGACAGTGGGCTTTGACATCAAAGGTAACAGAGTAGCCGCAGTTCCTTTGCTGTTTTTCTGAAAAGCCGCTGTCAGTCGACCATTTCCGGAATTGAGTTCGTTTCTTTTGGAAAGAACTGTCAATACGTAAGGATCGCTACCCGCAGCAAAAGTCATGTTTAGAGTTTGGCCCGAAGCCACGTTCTTCACATCTGTCGGGAAGTACATTCCTTGAAATTCAGCAGCTGCGGCTGTAATCACAAAATCATCAGAAGCAAAAGCTGGAGCTCTCACTGTTTGTGTTTGGTTGAACACAAGCTCATTAACAGGAAGGTCTTGAATGACAGAAGAATTATTCACAGCCACCTGTTTCAGTGAGCCACCTTGAATTTTAAAATAATTGATGAGTTCAAAAAATTCTTTGTTGTTTCGAAGTTCTTTAACTACATCTTTGAAAGGGAATTGCCCTCTCGCAGTGTAAACCCACTTGTTACCTGGAGTTCCAAAGAACATTCGGTACTGCGGTTTATCTAAAGTAACGTTCACGATCAGGTAGCGCTCTGACTGACGAGGTAAAGACACATTCGAAGGGACTTGCAGCTCTTGTCCTGCTGCTTCGATCTTATCTGTTTGCGGCGAGATGAATGCATTGATGTTAAACGCGAAAAGGTCATTTCTCATCAGCGCCGGCATCATCACTGCGAAATCAATCAAGTTATCCCGATCCTTAATTTGGAAGCCGTTGCCCTTGCCTTTAAGTTCGTAACTCGCCAAGGACACATCAGGATTGAGTACAAAAGTTTGGCCTTCAGGGATTTGTCCCATAAATGTTGCGCGAATGTGGCCAGGCGCTGCCACTGTCACCATTTGAGCTGTCTCCCACCCCTCGGGAGCAATAAACTGCCCTGAACCATCTGTTGCCAAAAAGTTCTCTGGAAAAGGCTGATCAATTCTCTCACCAATCAATACTTGAGCATTGGACAAAGGAGTTCCATCGACAGAAGTGACCTTGAGCAGAGCTTCTTGGGGAACTAAAACTTCATTGAGTAGAGAAATGCCATAGCCGCTCTCTCGTGCTTTTTTAGGTTCGTTTTTGTCTTTTGAGCAAGCAGTGATGGAAAGCCCCGCACAAAGCATCAAAAGTAAATGGATACGTTTCATGTTCCTCCCGGTGATAAAATTCCCCTGTTTTCTCGAGCCCTTCTCTGTAATCCAAAAAGGGTGCCAGAAACCAAGTGACTCGCATCCTGCTCATCTGATGGTGTTAACACCTTAATTCAGTGTTGTTTTGATTCCACAGTGGAGTAAGGACTCAGTCAACAGCACAAGTGGTGTCAGGACATGGTGTGTTGTGGTGTCACCTTGACTTGCGAGGTGTGTCACCATAGAAACGGGGCCTTCGCAGTGGTGGGGTAGCTCAGCTGGTTAGAGCAACGGAATCATAATCCGTAGGTCGGCGGTTCAAGTCCGCCCCTCACTACCAATTTCTTCAATAAATAATTGAAATCATTAGGTTTTTAGGGTTCTCCTCACGCAACTGTTGGTAAGTTCAAAGGTTCCTAAAAAGACAAGCAGTTAGCACTCTCAATCGGTAGTTTTTAAAGTTTCGATATCCGAAGGCCTGCCTCTGGACAAGCTTTCCGGTCCCGTTCATACGTTCTGTAAATCCATTTGTATAGCCATTTTCAAAGTACCCTATGATTTCATGTTTCCACCTTTTAAAAGTTCTTAATAATCTTTGGATTTCTTCCAAGGACGATTTTTCCATTTCGGTTGTTAGTCTGTAAAAGGCGGTGGTCGCACGCCCGAAGCCCTTCATTCGATAGAACTCAAAAAGTCGTTCTTTCCAGCGATAGAGTTCGTTTAACTTGTCATGATTTTTTAAATATCGATCAATATCAGTACGTACAAAGTAGTCTAAGTTCTTGCGACTGCAGAGAAGCTTTCTTCGTGTTGATAATTCCTGACGATGACCATGGATCTCTTTACCGGCTTTCATGATTGAAGGAGTGAGTAATCTTAAGACGTGGAACTTATCTGCGACGATCTTCGCATTTGGAAAAAATTGTCTCACAAAGCTTCTGTAGCTTGAAGACATATCAATGACGACAATTTTTACGTTTTCACGCCCTGGGATTTCTTTCAGCTGCTCCTCTAATTGCTTTCGATCTTTTCCTTGTGCCATTTCGAACATTTTCTTTTTCTTAAGATCAGTAAAAACACTGACGAACTCGGTCCGTCCTTTATGGCGCAGGAAAAAATGCTCATCTAGTCCAACGACCTCGGGCCACTTTTTTTGACTATGCTCGCGAAGTTTTACTTCGAGCTGCTCGTAGCAAATCTTATAAACAAACCCATGCGAGACACGATGTTGGCGGCTAACGGTTGCAAGGTCTTTGGAGATGCCGCAGGCTTTTGCTATTGCATGTCTAAAGCGCTGTGTGCTTCGCCGGCGGGGCCAGATCCCGGGGACGGGTTCAGTAAAGGTCTTTTTACAGTCTTTACAGTACATGCGATGTTTGTGGATTTTAAGCCAAAGCACCACAGTTCTGACAGACTCGTCTCGGACAGTCGTGGTGCATCGGCCTGACTTTATAGTTTTAACCGAGCCACACCGTAAACAGGGGCTCTCTGTGCGAAGTTTTTGGACTTCCCAAATATAGCCACCGCTATGCACCTTCATGGATAAAAGTTTTAGGTGATTCCCCAGCAAAAAGGTATTTAGATGCTCATTGAGCATAGGTCCTTTTCCTTTCTTACAATTCGTTCTCGACAAAAAAATCGTATCGAAAAAGAGGACTTATGCTTATCTTTTTGACTCAATGCCTTATCTAGTTAAGTGGGAAGAACCTATAAATGTAGGTGGTTTCTGAGTAGGTGGTGTAGGTGCCAACTATTCAGTTCTTATTCGTTTCAACCGAAATATTTCAGGGAGAAACGAAAATGGCAAAGAAGAAACCAAAGTCAAAACCAGTAAGATCAAAAATTCAGGATAAGTTTTTAACAAAAACTCCGCGGGAAACTGATCGCAGTCGTGGTTGTTTTTATGTGAGGAAATTAAAAAGTGGAAAGTGGAATGTTTACTTTGAAAGCTGGAAAAATGGAAAGAAAAAACAAGAATTCATTTCAGTATCAAAATATCGTAATTTGTTCCTACCACTTCAAGTGTCAATGACAGTTGAGCAAGCTCGCAATGCCATAAAGGATTATAATTTTCACCGAAAAAATGCCATTGGTCCTTTAGCTCAGATCAGGGCAATGAAAAGAGTAGACCTAATCAAAAAATTTGATAAAAGTTTATTCCCTCCTGATTTGGTTGAACTCTTCATTGATAAAATTAGAAAAGAAAGCGACGGAACAGAACAACACAAATTAAAGTTGATCGTTCATTTTAACTATATTCAAAAAATGGTAAGAGAGCTTTCAATCCTGCCTCACGAATACAAAGACAGTTATGGATATATCGTAGACTACTTTAAGAATGAAAAACTCTCAGTTTCCTATTCTAAAAATTTAATCAACATTATGAACCGCTGGGGATATTTTATTTCTCGCCAACAAGGAAAATACTACGAACCCATATCAAGGCTTAAAGGCACAACGAAATCAGCAATTAAAAGTATCCAAAAAGAAAAAACTGATCCTGTCCGCCGACCAAGTCTGCCAATGACCGAACTTCTGCTGGCAAAGATTAAAAGAAAAGTTATTAAATCAGATCAAAAACAACTGGGCTGGTTGAATTTTATAATTGTCAGTTTCTATTTTGGATTAAGACCTAAAGAGGTTATGACAGTCGTAGAAAAGCCTATTTTTGAAAATCACAATGGAATTCCTGTCTTGGTTGTCAATCAAACCAAGCTGACTTCAGTTTCAAACGAAGAAGATCGGATCAAAAAAATTCCTGTGATCTGCGAACAGCAAATGACTGCCCTTGGATTGATAAAAACTGGACATATTTTAAGACCTCACTCTTCTTGGGTGGATCAACTCTGTAAAGATCCTAAAATCGCTTATAAACCAACTGAAGACTATGGACTGTATGCTGGCAGGAAAGGCTTCACTGACCTAATGCTGACCCTTGGGCAAAGCCTTGAGGACATTTCTGGCTGGTTAGGACACCATTCAATTGATATGACATGGAAGGTTTACAAAACTAAAAATGTGATCAACTTCAATCAAACTGATTTTGTGAAGAAGAATTTTAGGAAACCTAAATCAAAACCTAAAAAAGTCAGTTAGTTAGAATTCCCATTTTTAAAGCCTCTGCTGTCAGTTTTTCAGCAGGAGCTTTTCCGAACTCGGGTCTGTAAACCAAACATATATTGTCCTTATAAGTCGGTAGTGAATTTACTTTTTTTAAACTAAACTCAGACAATAAAACTGCTCTTTCTGGAATAATACCAAAACCAATCCCCTCATTTACAAGTCTGGTGATTAGTTCCAAGCTGTCTGTGTTAATGATTTTTTTTGGCTTTTTAGTCCACTTCTTCAAAATGGACTTAGTTTGAAATAAATTTTGATTACAAATTATTGTATCGTGATCCTTATCAGAATGATTTGACCACACATAAATATGATCTATAGCTAATTTTTGAATAACTAAGTCTGGAACCTCGGCTGGATTGATCACAATACCAATATCAATATTTCCTCGCTGGATCTCGGCTTGAATATTTCTTGAAAGGTCGTGCCTTATTTCAACTTTGTAGTCTGGAGCTACACTTTTAAGGTGAGAAAGAGCCTTTGGTAAGCAATATTGTGCTACTGTAGGGTGACAACCAATGGATATACTTCTTCCACCAAATAAAGCTTCACTGCTGTTTTCTAAGTCCAATTCATTTATCGCTTGCTGAGCTTTCTGTGCTTTTATTAAGAATAATTTCCCACTTGGTGTGAGTTGTATACCTGCCCTTGATCTATAAAAAAGTATAAAACCTAAATCAGTCTCAAGCCGTTTAATGCTTTCTGATAAAGCTGGCTGACTTATTTCAAGCTTTTTAGCTGATTGAACTATGGTGGAACAGTTCGCCGTTTCTACAAAGTTGACAATATCGCTTAATCTGTATTTCATACATTTTCACCTATGTTAGATATATGTAATATCATATTTTACATATATTCAAAAATCAAATAAACATTCATGTAAGAAATGGAGAAATAAATGAAAAAAATAATCTTACTCGGCTTATGTCTTATGTTTTCACAAGCAACTTTAGCGGTGAACCCAAGAATAGTGTCATATTCTACAACCTACTTCCCAAGTGCTGGGATTGACTTTTATTCGCGATCAGAATGGTTTTTGGTTGAAGAAGCCAATAAATTTTGTGACCAATTTAAAGAGCAAGTTGATAAGATTTCAAATATTAACATACAAATTCAGGCTGACTTCATTTTGAATAAAAGTGCCAAAGAAGCAGACAAAACAAGTTCTATAACTTATCCACAAGTAGTCTATACAGCACTGGTAAGCTGTAAGTGACCGATTCCCCAAAATCTAGCCAGTTTGCAACTTAGCTCACTCTGTGTCATAACCGCCCTAACAGGGCAAGGAGAGAGCATGAAGAAGCGATTTACCAACGAACAGATCGTGGCCGTTTTACAGCGTCACGAACGAGG
>JAJTIC010000088.1 GCA_021300175.1 Pseudomonadota bacterium | reverse complement strand
TTTTGCTTTCAAATTTTTAAATACGAAGGTCTCTTGCTCCTGCTTCAGGTGGAGTAAATAATTTCCATCAGAATTCTTTTGTGCACCCTCGCAGCTAATTGCTACTTCTCCGCCTGTTTCAAGATCAACGAGGCCTATCATCAAAGGAATGTGAAAGGGTTGTTTTGTCAGTCCTTCTTCTTTTTCCTTTTGGGTCAGTGGGCAGGTCTGCGAGAGAGTCAGTCTCAGTTCTTGGCGCACAGAATCGTAATGTTCTTTTGCGGTGACGAGGGGAGTGCCTGCCTGAGAGTACCACAACTTGAACTGAGACCAGTCTTGTTGGTTCTCTTCAGCAATAGCGCCTGCAAAGTCTTCGATAATCACAGCTTGACCATCATGTCGCTGAAAGTACAAATCCATGCCTTTTCGAAAGCCAGGCTTTCCAACCATGGTTTGCATCATGCGAATGACTTCAGAGCCTTTTTCATAAATGGTCGAAGTAAAAAAGTTGTCGACAGCAAAACACGAAGAGGGACGAATCGGATGGGCATTGGGTCCCGCATCTTCCGCAAACTGACTGTCTCTTAAGTCACTCACTGTTTCAATACGGATGGTAGGAGAGCCAGTCACATCTTGTGAAAACTCTTGATCTCGAAAGACGGTCAAGCCTTCTTTCAAGGAGAGGTGAAACCAATCCCTTAGGGTGACTCGATTCCCTGTCCAATTATGAAAGTATTCATGAGCCACCACCGATTCGATAGCAAAGTATTCATTGTCTGTCGCAGTTTTTGGATCTGCCAGCACAAGGCGAGAGTTAAAAATATTAAGACCTTTATTTTCCATGGCGCCTGCGTTGAAATCATCAATAGCCACCACCATATAAATGTCCAGATCATACTCTCTACCAAAGCGCTCTTCATCCCACTTCATGGATTTTTTCAGTGATTCCATAGCGTGCAAGCAACGGTTCTGAGTCCCATGGGCCGAGTAGATTTCAAGTTGAACTTTTCGGCCCCTCTGGGTGGTGAAAGAGTCTTTGAGGACTCCGAGATCACCTGCAAAAAGGGCAAATAAGTAACAAGGCTTTGCGTGAGGATCAGACCATACAACAGTTTTTCGGCCATTCTCAATTTTCTCAGAGATCTTATTCCCATTGGAGAGAATCACTGGGCACTGTGAAGCATCAGCTGTGATCTCAACAGTGTATTTGGTCATCACATCCGGACGGTCTTGAAAATAAGTCATTCTGCGAAAACCTTGAGCTTCGCACTGAGTGACAAAGCCTGAACCTGAAGTGTACAGCCCTTCAAGAGATGTGTTCTTCTTGGGTTCTAAGACGGTCACCACTTTCAGCTTAAATTCTCTTGGCAGGTCTGTGAGCTCAATCCCTTGATCATTTTTTTGATAGTTGGGATAAAGATCATTCACCAGGATTTCTTTCAGGACCAAAGATTCGCCATTCAACAAAAGTGAATTTGAGCTGCCTGTCTGAACCATTTGAGAGACCTGAGTCACTGTTGTAAACTCAGGTCCAATATCAAAGTTCAGAAAAACAGAAGAAACTTGATGGGTGGGAGGCGTGTAATCTTTGAGAAATATTTTTTTCATTTATTTCCCGTGAGCTGTTCTTAATGCTGTCAAACCCTTCATGACTGAGGCTAATCTTGCTAGATCATGAATTTTTTCTGATTCGACGCCGAGTCCTGCTAGTGCCCGTTCGTGAGATCCCACACAACTGGGGCATCCATTCACAACACTGACTGAGAAAGCCATCATTTCAAAACGTTCTTTGCCATTCTGTGGTTTCATCAGTGATTGCATTCGTAGCCCCGCTCGCTGAAAGTTCGGAGTCGCTTCCGGGGCTAAATAACCACGAAATTTATAGTAAGTGTTCATCATGCCCATGATGCCAGCGACTTCTTTCGCCTCTAAGATTTGCTCTTGAGTTGCATCCAAGGTCTTCAAGTGGTTCTCAGCCAGTTCCATAGCCCCTTTATTTTCAAGGGTCGTGGCAATAGCGAGCAAATTCAGGAAGCGATCCATCTCTGAGAGCGGAGATTCTTCCATAATTTTTCTAAAATTCATCATCAAATCTCTGAAAATTGAGGTCTGATGGTCTCCAAACTCTTGCATAAGAAACGATTCTACTTTTTCATTGATTGACTGGCTCATTTTGCCTCCCGTGTTTCCATGGAAGGTCGAAGGGATTTCAAAAAACCCCTTCGACCTTCTGTGCAAAATCGGTTAGACCTTACAAAGTCTTTTGACCTTTTTCCCAATTGCATGGGCAAAGTTCATCAGTTTGTAAAGCATCCAAAGTTCTCAAAACTTCTTTCACATTACGTCCAACAGATAAGTCATTCACAGAAACCCAGCGAACGATGCCATCTGGATCCACGATGTAGGTTGCACGAAGAGGCGCGCCATTTGCTTTTGAAGCAATACCTAACTCGTTTGTGAGGGCTTTGTTGTAATCAGCAATCATTGGGAACTTCAGATCTTTCAGGTCTTCGTGATTGTTTCTCCAAGCTAAGTGAACAAATTCAGAATCTGCACTAGCACCATAGAGTTTTGCTTCACGATTCATGAATTCTTTTGAATTCTTGTTGAATTCAGCAATTTCAGTGGGGCAGACAAAAGTAAAATCCAAAGGCCAGAAGAACATCACAGCCCATGAACCTTTAAAGTCTTTGTTTGAAATGTCTGCAAATTCTTTTCCTTGCTCACGAGACACGCAAGCTTTCAAGTTGAACTCTGGGAATTTTTCGCCAATTCCAAGCATTCTTTGCGGTGTTGTCATTTTTTTTCTCCTTTGTTGTTGTTGTTGTTGGGTCTGTATTTTCCTTTAAATAAAACATCCGTGCGATCAATTTGGAAAGATTCCTGAGAGGGGCCTGTGAGCGAAATTTCGCTGACAGGAATGTCATAAAGAAGCCCGCTTTCTTCATCGAGAAAGTGATAATGGTCTTCTAGGTTATTGTCGTAGATCACTTTGTCGGTGTGTGAAAGTTTGTACTCTTTGAGCAAGCCTGAATCTACCATCATTCCCAAAGTATTGTAGACCGTGGCCAATGAAATCGAAGGGTGATAGACTTGAGTCCACGAATAGACGTCCTCAGCCGATGGATGTTCCGCTTCGCCGAGCAAATACTGACAAAGTAACACCCTTTGAAGGGTCGGTTGTAAGCCTTTTTCAAGGAGCCGAGCTTTGACATTCTCTTCAGTGAGAGGGGTTCTCCAAGCTTTCACGCGACGGTTTTAGAATAATTCTAAACTGTGTTCAATTTGTATTTTGTAGATGACTCGAACGTCCAGAGTTTTTCTCCTAAATTGTTGAATCAAGCAGTGAATTCAGACATGTTATTTGTCACATGGGCTTTGATCTGCTTCAACAGAACTTAATTTCACCACCAATTTTGGCCTTTCTTTTGGGGCTTGTGGCCTGCCTCCTCCGCAGTGATTTACGACTCCCTGAAACTGTTTTTCAAGCCATCAGTTTGTATTTACTTTTTGCCATTGGTCTCAAAGGGGGAGCGAGCCTTTCAGAGTTTCAGATCGGTCAAGTGGCCGGTTCTCTAGGGGCTGCAATTTTGCTAGGGTTAATCACTCCCTGGGTGTCTTATTTAGTATTTCGTTTTTTGAATTCTTTTAACAAAACAGATGCTGCCGCTCTCGCAGCTCACTTTGGGTCTGTCTCTGCAGTGACTTTCATGGCTTCGGTGGCTTTTCTTGATTTACTTCATCTCAAATACGAATCACACTTGCCGGCGCTGGTGGCATTGATGGAGATTCCTGGAATTGTCGTTGCCATTATGATTGTGAAAGTTGGCTCTGAGCAGAAGCTGAAATGGACCAAAGCCCTTCGGGAAGTGGTAGTGGGTAAGAGCGTTCTTTTGCTTTTAGGTGGATTTTTGATTGGGCTTGCTTGTGGAGAGTCGGGAATGAAGCCACTGGCGGCATTCTTCGTTGAGCCGTTTCGAGGAGTGCTCACGTTGTTTTTGCTCGAGATGGGTGTTCTTGCGGCCATTCGATTTCGAGATCTTTCAAAAGCCGGAATGGGTCTGGTGGTAAGTTCGCTAGGTCTTGCTCTCTTGCATGGAACTCTCGGCGCAATGCTCGGAACTTTGGTTGGGATGAGTGTCGGTGGCGCCACCGTTTTGGCCACGATGGCAGCGAGCGCTTCTTATATTGCAGCACCTGCCGCTGTGAAATCGGCTCTGCCAGAGGCTAATCCCACTTACTACCTGACGGCAGCCCTGGGAATCGTGTTCCCCTTCAACTTAGTATTGGGGATTCCGCTTTTTTATCAAATCTCTCTTTGGTTTCACTAGCGAACCAGCCATCGCAGGAATTTCAGGGCGAACCTTGCTTTCCAACCTGAGTAAGGAGGATAGATGAAGCTCCCAATGCTAATAAAACCTTGATGAAGGACTGATCTTTCATGAGAGAAAGTTCGAAATCCAGAAAAGCCATGATAAGAACCCTGGCCGCTATAGCCCACCCCTCCAAAGGGGAGATGAGGATTTCCTAAGTGAACAATCAGATGATTCATCACCGCTCCACCAGAACTTGTTTGGCGCAGAATTTGTTTTTGAACTCTCTCGTTGCGGGTGAAGACATACACAGCGAGTGGCTTCGGGCGACTTTGGATGATTTGAAGAGCTTCTTCGAGGTCTTTAAACTGAAGGATCGGTAGAACCGGTCCAAAAATTTCACTCTCCATAATAGGATGATCTGTCTTGACGTCTCCCAAGAGCGTGGGGCTTATGAACTTTTCTGATTTCATCGCAAAACGTGCGAGCAGTGACTTTGCCCCAGCGGCCAACGTGCGCTCTGTGAGATCTTGAAGTCGTCCCCAGGAAGTGTCTTCAATCACACGAGCAAAGTCGGGAGAGGTGAGAGCCTTTTCGCCAGCACCGTAGATTTGGTGAACTCGGTCTGCGAGTTTTTCGCAAAATTTTTCATAGATGCTCTCATGAACCAAGACATAGTCGGCACAAACACAAGTTTGACCTGCATTGAGAAACTTACCCCATGTGATTCTTTCCACAGCCTGATCGAGATGGGCATCGGGCATGACCAGAGCCGGGGATTTTCCTCCGAGCTCCAACGTCACCGTGGACAAATGCTCAGCGGCCGCAGACATGACTTTTTTGCCAATACGGGTACTTCCCGTAAAGAAAATATGATCAAAGGGAAGTTTCAAGAGCTCTTCAGCGGCTTCCAGAGTGTTTGGTGCCATGAAAACTTCCTCCGGAGAGAAAGACTCCGCAATGATTTTCATCATGACTTTGTTGGTTTCAGGAACTCTTTCACTGGAACGCAAAATCACCGTATTGCCCGCGGCGAGAGCGCTGATCAGAGGAATAAAAAGAAGTTGAAATGGGTAGTTCCAAGGAGCCATGACAAGAACTTGACCTCGAGCTTCGAAATGAACCTCAGATCTAGTTCCAAGCAATGCCAGGGGAGTCGCCACAGCTTGCGGCTCCATCCATTGCTTTAAGTTCTTTATGACGATCTGAATTTCTTCCAGCGGGGGATAGATTTCAGTGAGCTCGACCTCATAGGCTGGCTTTTTGAAATCCATGTACATCGCTTTTTTAAGATCCAGTTCGTATTTTAGAATATGGCTTTTGAGCTTGCGAATTTTCTTAATTCGCTCCTCAGCTGAAGATTGTGAATTGATCCATCGCTGCTTCTTTTGCAGTTCAAAAACTTCAGCCAGTTGCATGTTAAAATTTTTGTTCCACTTGGTGGATCACTTTGCCTTCAATGTCTCTCAAAGATAAAGTCATCGTTTTCTTTTCCCAGTTAATCTCTGCAAGACCAAAGTTCACAGGGTCATATTTAGGACCCAAACGCCAGCGATTCGACTCTTCGGGCAAACTGCCAGGGCGATTGATCGCTGAAGCTGTCATTTCTAAGAGCGAGCGACCATTTATTTGTTTGATCTGTGAGAATTCCGAAAAGTGGCGGTCACCGCTGACAATGACAAGATTCTTCACTTTGAGTTTTTCGATCAAGTTCAGAAGTCTCTGTCTCTCATGGGGAAAGTTCTCCCATTTTTCAAAGCCGTGCTCTTGAGGTAAGACCTGAATACTCGACACCAAAAAGCGCACTTGCGCGGGTTTCTTAAGTTCAGCTTCGAGCCATTTCCACTGAGTTTCACCAAGAACTGTCTTGGTTTTGTCTTGGGAGGGCTCATAAATATGAAACTTATGTTTTTGCTCTTTCGGCTTTTCTAGATCGGACCGATTCCATCTTGTATCTAACATGATGAACTGAACCATTTTGCCTTTGGGTCCAAAAATCATGCTGTGGTAAACCCCATCGCGATCCTGAGGAATCAGCGCCTGAGAGTACGGGAAAAACTTCAGAAACTCATTCCGCGCCTCTTGCTTTTCAGGATTGCTCGCGCCCCCATCGTTCTGGCCAAAGTCATGATCATCCCAAGTGGCAATCATGGGAACGACAGCTCTGAATTGGTTGAATTCGGGCCGTTGCTCTTGCTTCTTATAAGCCGCCGAGATGGGTTTATCTTCGGGTCTAGAAGCATAAACATTGTCTCCCATGGCCACATACAGTTGCGGCTGAACTCCCATGATTTTCTTTAGGATGGGAAGTTCCGCTTTCTGAGTGGAGCAAGAGCCTAAAGCCACGCGAGTGAGGATCGCTTCAGTTTGAACTGGAGCGATCACCACCGGAAGTTCCGCAATGGGGGCTTGCGGGGACTTGGTCGAACTCTGGCAAGCCAGAAGGGACAGCACCACGACACCCATCAGAGCATAGGAGGACTTGTGAAAATAGCGCACGCTTTGGAGTCTCATCATGTTAGTTTCTTTCTGCCAGTGGTTTGACGGATCTTTGAGGAGCACCGATGTATTCACTGAGTGGGCGAATGATTCGGTTGTTCGCGGCTTGCTCCATGATGTGAGCGCTCCAGCCCGTCGTTCGTGCCATCACGAAGATCGGAGTGAAGAAGTCAATTTCAAATCCCATCATGTAATAGGCAGGGCCTGCTGGGAAATCGAGATTTGGATAAATCTTCTTCTTCTCGGCCATGACTTTCTCGAGGGATTCATAAATCTGCATCCACTTTTGCTGACCTGTTAGATCTGCCATTTTTTGTGCGTACTTTTTCATGGTGGGAACGCGGGAATCACCTTTTTTGTACACTCGGTGACCGAATCCCATGACTTTTTTCTTAGCAGCCAAGGCGTCCAACATCCATTTTTCAGCAATTGCTGGATCATTGATCTCTTTCATCATGTGCATCACCATCTCGTTGGCGCCGCCATGGAGTGGGCCTTTGAGGGCTCCAATACCAGCCACAGTCGCTGAGTAAATATCGCTTTCTGTAGAGGTCACAACACGGGAAGTGAAAGTTGAAGCATTGAAAGAATGCTCTGCGTACAGAGTCAAAGACACGTCAAAAGCTTTCACAATCTCAGCTTGAGGAACTTTTCCAAAGCACATATGGAAAAAGTTTTCTGCGATCGAAAGATCTTTATTCGGGGGAATAAAATCAAGACCTTTCTTAAAGCGAAAGTCCGCAGCAACCATCGTAGGAATTTTTGCCAGCAAGCGAACAGCTTTATCTAAATTTGTAGCTGGTTTTGCATCCCAGATTCTTTCATCCTCGGTTCCGAAGAAGGACACACCGGTGCGGATCGAATCCATCGGGTGACATTTCTTTGGTAGCAAGCGAATCACTTCTAAGTTGGCTTTAGTAATATCGCGGTAAGACCTTTCAAGTTTTTCGAATTCGGTGAGCTGAGCTTTGTTGGGAAGCTCTCCGTGGTACATCAAGTAAGCCACTTCTTCAAATTTGCAATTCTCTGCGAGCTCTTGAACGGGGTAGCCACGATAAATCAGAGAGTTGGTGTCCGGGTTTACTTTCGACACCGAGGAGGTATCGATCACGGCCCCTTCGAGCCCTTTTTTAGTGTTTACTTTCTCAGGTTCTGGAACGTAGTCGGGGTTGATGTATTCAGACATGATTCACTTCCTTTGATTAAAGTTTAAAATTAAAAATATTTTGGTCGAGGTCGTTGTAGCGCTCGTATTCCGTGAGTTCATACAACTCTTTTCGGTGCTGCATTTTTTCAAGAAGGCTTTCTTGTGTTCCCTGAGATTTGATCACTTTGAGTCCTTCTTCGACGGCTTTCATGGCCAAGCGAAGAGTGGTGACTGGGTAAATGACCATATTGAAGCCAACGCTCTCAAGTTCTCGAGTTGTGAGCAGTCGAGATTTTCCAAACTCAGTCATGTTGGCCAACAGAGGTGCTGAAACCGCTTTTCGAAAAGTTTCAAATTCTTTCAAATCAGCAAGGGCCTCAGGGAAAATCATTTCAGCTCCGGCATCGATGTAAGCTTTGGCGCGATCGATGGCTTTGTCCAGACCTTCTGAAGCCCTGGCATCTGTTCGGGCGATAATTAAAAAATTGGAATCCATTTTTTTGGCATCGGCGGCGGCTTTCACTTTCATCACCATTTCGTCTCGAGTGACAAGGGCTTTGCCATCCAAATGTCCGCAGCGTTTCGGATTTTCCTGGTCTTCAAGGTGGCAACCCGCAAGGCCCAGCTCAATCATTTCAGCCACTGTGCGAGCCATGTTCATCGGCACGCCAAACCCTGTGTCAGCGTCGATGATCGATGGCAGCGCTGTGGCCCGGGCAATCTGTCTTCCGCGAGCTGTGACTTCACTCATGGTGGTGAGCCCAATGTCAGGGTAACCTAAGTCATTGGAAAGAACAGAGCCTGAAATATAAACACCGTCAAACCCCAGTTTTTCGATCTGCATGGCCACGAGCGGCGACCAGGCCCCAGGAAATCTCAGCAGCTTTCCTGATTTGAGTTTCTCGCGAAAAGCTTTTCGTTTTTCAAAAGGACTGGTCGTCTGAAACAGCATTAGAAAATTCCTTTGGTATCACGCTTATTATTGATCAATTTTTCGAGCGGAATCTGGACGTTCAGCTCTTGCACTTGCGCCGCTGTCAGTGTTGGCAGAGCTTGGACGAGATTGAGGAAGCGGTCTCTTTCTGCGCGAGTGATGATCGGCTCCGTCAAAATATCAAACTTACGAATGTAGTCCGCTCGTTTGAAAGGTTTTGCACCTGCGGGGTGAGCATTCGCAACACCCAGTTCATCAACCAGCTTGCTGCCATCTTTGAAAGTGATTTCTACGCGGCCGCCAAAGCGTTTTTTGTCGGGATCTGGGTTGTGGTACATCTCGGTCCACTGAGAATCTTCCACTGTGGAAATTTTGTGCCACAAGCGAACTGTGTCAGGTCTTTGTGCGCGTTCAGGAGTGTAAGAGTCCACATGATGCCAGCGGCCATCTTGAAGGGCGACTGCGAAAATGTACATGATCGAGTGATCCAAAGTCTCGCGCGAAGCTTGAGGATCCATTTTTTGAGGGTCACCAGAGCCAGTTCCAATCACGTAGTGAGTGTGATGAGAAGTGTGAATCACAATTTTATCGATGGCTTCGAAATCCTTGATTTTGTCTTTCATTCGAGCCGCTAAATCAATCAGAGCTTGAGACTGGTATTCGGCGGAGTGTTCTTTAGTGTAAGTTTCAAGGATCGCGCGTTTTTCTTCACCTTTTTCGGGGAGTGGAACAATGTATTTCCCATCTTTCCCGTCGAGCATGTAAGCGATCACTGAATCTTCACCTTCGTAAATGGGTGAAGGAGCTCCTTCACCGCGCATGCAGCGATCCACAGCTTCAATCGCTAATTTGCCAGCGTGAGCCGGAGCATAGGCTTTCCAAGAAGAAATTTCGCCTTTGCGAGATTGGCGAGTATTGAAAGCCACGTGAACAGCTTGTTGGACAGATTGATAAATCGTCTCTGTCGAAAGACCAAGCAATGTTCCAATCCCTGCAGCACTGGCAGGAGCCAAATGCGCGATATGATCTTTTTTGTGTTTGTGAAGGCAAATCCCTTTTACCAGGTTCACATGGATTTCGTAACCAGTGAGGAGACCTTTCAAAAGATCTGCACCGCCTTTACCCAGCTGTTGTGCCACTGCCAAGATCGGTGGAATATTGTCGCCAGGATGAGAGTAATCTGCCGCTAGGAACGTGTCGTGGTAATCTAGCTCGCGCACAGCTGTGCCATTGGCCCATGCCGCCCACTCCGCTGAGAACTTTTGCTGGTTAGGCATTCCGAAAACAGTGGCGCCACCTTCCCGAGGGTGAGCGATTGCCATCGATCTTGCAGAGGCGACTGGACGACGATTGGCAGCGGCTATGGCAACAGAAGCATTGTCGATGATGCGATTGATGACCATGTCGACAACTTCATCAGAGATTTTTGTATTGTCGGAAGCAACGCTTGCAATCTTCCAAGCGAGTTGTTCTTCACGAGGGCATTTTTCTTTGGACGGATACACGCGAACAGTATGTTTTTGCATAGTGGTTCCTTCTGTCTTTCAAGTCGTGGATTGATAAGCCTTCAGACTTTATTTCTGAGCTCTGAAGGGGTCAATTCCTTCTGTCTCTCTGCCGGTATCGGTCACGATGCCGCTCTGCTCCCTGAGGCTTCCGTCTGCGACGTCACTCAGGAAGAAGAAATTGATCCTGAGGCATCTCTGGTGGGGAAATAACTCTGAAAGGGGAAACCTGGACAGAGCCTCCTGAGGGGTATCGGTCACGGTAAAGGCTCAATCTGAAGTGGTACTGCTTTGCGAGATTTTAAACGGTAGAGAAACTCATTGAAGCGCTTGAGGTACAGAGCTCGTTCGCCAAAGCCCAGTTCTCGCTGTCTATGATTGCCCTCAAAATAAGCACGGAGCCCGAGCTCTTCGAAGCTTGAAGTCAGTATTCTTGTAAAGACCAATCCATCCCAAAATCTACCAAAAGCATATTATTGAAAACTGAGAAGATTCGCAGAAAAGATATGCCGAAGTGGAGAGATGCAGGCGAAATGAACCAAGGGAGGGGATTGTAGATCGCCTGAGGAGAGAGAGCAGTGTGATTCAGGGGAGGCATTAGGACACTTCAGGAGAGGCAGCAGGATGCTCTAGGGGACGAAAGCGGCGAAAGAGAAAATCAAACGGGCACAAATCACAGAGGGCCTAAAATGTTCCGATACTCAAGTGGAAGGGGAGTTGCGATTCGCCGCGGCCGGTTTTGCGATCGAGCTTCCATCCCCATTCCAGGCTGACAGCGCCGACAGGGGTGGCGTAGCGAAAAGCAATACCCACGGAATCGCGGTAGGGATCTTTGATATCGACCCCTTTAATTGTGACAGCACCTCCGTCATAGAACAGGGCCGCTCCGAGACTTCCCCAGATTGGGAAACGCAACTCGGACTTGATCAAATACATTTGAGCTTCGGTGGTCAATAAGTAGCGATCGGTTCCAAGCTCTGTTTCACCTGGGAAAGACTCTCCAGGTTGAAAGCCACGAACAGTGCTTTGTCCACCCAAAATGAGACCCTTTTTGTCATAGGGGACACCGCCGTCAGAGAGTGTGCTCAAGTTTTTGAGGTATCCCCCACGCAAAGAGTTCGCCCACACCCAATTTCTTCGCACGGGTGAGTAATGAGTGAAACTTCCAAAAGCACGCCAGTACTCAATGGTGTCAGTGCTCCCAAGCTCGGGCGAAGAGTACTCTAAGTTGAATCTCGTGAAAGTTCCTCGCGAAGGATTGAAAGGATGATCTCGGAAATCAATATCTAAGTTAGGTCCCGTGGTAGCGATATTCTGTTCTTTGCGTTGGAAAATGGCATTGTTGTTGTTTCGCTGAGTATCGATCACAGTTGCCAGCGAATAGAGATCATAAGAAGCAGTGATGTGTGAAGTGAGATCTTGCTCGATGGACCAAGTGGTCTGATTCACTTCGGTGATCACTTCTTTTTCAAAGTCAGAAACTTGTTTACTGCGAGTGAGATTCAATCTTCCGCGAACACGCGTGTCAAAAAGATAGGGTTCTAAATAGCCCAAAGTGACTTTATTCTCGAGGTACTTGATATCACTCACGTTGTAGTTTCCCTCAATCCGGGCTGATGCGGCTCGCCCCGTTCCGAAAATATTTCGGTAAGCGAGTCCTAAGAAGCCTCGGACCGTGAATCCTTGGTCATTGGTGGCGCCAAGGCCCGCATTCAAAAGTCCTGGATCGCGGTCTGCCACTCGGATGATGACAGTTCTATTCGCAATTTGTGTCTTCTCTTCGAGAGTGCGAATTTCAATATTGGCAAAAATACCTAATCGCTGCATTCGCTGAATGGATTCTTCAATCAGCTGAGGCGTAAGGATGTCTCCTTGTTTGAATTCTAATTCCTTAAGAATAACACGATCTTTCGTGAGTGAGTTTCCTTCAACAATGATATTTGCCACTCGAATTTGTGGACCTTCATCAATTTTGTAAAGGACTTGCGCTAGAGAGCTATCGATATTGTAGCTCACGATTTCTTTCTCGTTAGTGATCTCCATCTCGAGATAACCTTGAGACCGATAGAAATTCTTGAGCTTACCAATGCTCTCTTCAAGTGAATTCAAACGCAGCGGGGTTTGGGGCACTAAATTCACGATCTTTTGAAGTTCTTCTGGCAAGAAAGAGTTGTTTCCTTGAAAGCTCAAAGTCTCGAGTTGAGTGAGAGGCCCTTCATCAAAATTAATCAGTAGTGAGAGCCCATTACGATCACGATTGTAAATGGTTCGGACTGAGCTGATTTTGGCTCGCAAGTAGCCTTGATTTTGGCGATCAATCACCAAGTTCTTAAGGCCCAGATCAATATCATCTTTGAAGTAGAACCCGTCCTCAATTAAATCTGAAGAATTCTGTGTGAGAATTTCCACATATTTTTTGACAGGTAAAGAGTATCTGCCTGAAATTTCATATTTTTCAATTCGAACTTTGGGACCTTCTTTAATTTTGAAGCTCAAGATCTTATCGTAAGATGTTTTTCCCGTGCGCTCTTCGGTTTCTACATCCACGCGAGCAAAACCATTTTTCAAATAGAAATTGCGAATTCGATTTGCGAGCTCTGAAGCAATTGAAGGATTGCTGGTGAAAAACTTATCTAGCTCAAGGTTGGAAATAATTTCCGACTTCCAATATTCTTTGGTGCCTGAGACTTCGATTTCAAACTTCTCGGGGCGCTCAATTTTATAAACCAAATGGGCTTCTGTTTCTGAGGGATTGATTTTAACTTCAGGACCGACAAGCTCTGCACGGTAGTACCCGTCCGAAGACAGGGATTCACGGACTTCGTCTCTTATTTTTGAAAGTAAGGTCTCTGTCAGAACTTCTTTTCGATAGTCAGCAATCATTTTTTGAATCTTTTTTTTGAGTTTCTCATTTTCTGAATTCACTTCGACTTTGGTGATACGAGTTCTTGGACCTTCAGTGATTTTCAAGATGATGGCCATTTCCACTGGCGATTGCAATTGGAACTCAAGATCTAAAATGGGATTAGGGAACCCTGATTGAATATAGTAATTTTTAACTCTTTCGGCGGCTTCAATGACTTGTGTCTGTTCAAAAATAGCTTTCTCACTGATGGTGAATTCGCGGCGGACGTCAGGCTCTGCTAATTCATCTGCGCCGAGAATGACGATTTTAGAAATTCGGCGCACTTTACCAACGTTTAAAAAGTACTGCTGGGTGTTCTCATTGTAAGTGATTTGCGCGCTATCAAAGGCCTCGCGCCCAATCACGAACTTGAGAAGAGCATCTAAATCTGATGTGTCAAATTGATTGCTTTTAAATTGCGGGAATTCTTTGAGCAAGCTATCTCGAGTTTGTGGAGAAAGGCGGCTTAAGTCGAGCGATTGCTTCGCTTGAACAGGCAATCCAGCAAGAAGAATGCAAAGAGAGAAGAGCAGATTTTTTTTCATCTGAACTCTCTCTTAAATTCAAGATCTAACCCCAGCGTACTATCTTGATCCTGGGCC
>JAJTIC010000052.1 GCA_021300175.1 Pseudomonadota bacterium | reverse complement strand
CGAGAGTAAACAAGATTGTAGCTCACGCCAAGATTGCGGGCCGTTCGTCGAAGGCTTACGCCTGAGCAAAGATTGAGGAAAATCATCCGATTAAAAAATGGTTTCTTTTGTTGGTAGCACGAAGTCAAGGTAGAGGCTGAGAATTTAGTTTTGCATGATAAGCACCAGTAGCGCTGGACATATTTGCGGGTCAGTTTCTGCCTGAAAAATCCCTTTTTTTGAACCGAATTTGAATGACAATGAGGGCAAGCGTTGACCATCTTCCCATTCATTTGCAAGGTCCGGAATGAACTCAATTCCTAGGATCAGACGAAATACCCAAATATCTGATTGAAATCCGGAAGATGAGGGCTTCTGGGGACAGGATTCAGGGGCAGTTTATAAGTGTTAGCAATCCTCGTCACTTTCCCAAAAATCGTCTCATTTTGGGACGTTTTTTGTTTGGGAATGAGACTCATTTTTGGCTTGAGGCTTGCTCTCTCAGAAGGCAGGGGAGGCCCTTATGCAAAGAAAAACTTCACACCAGTCGATAAACCTCTTGAAAGTCTTCGCTGTTTTAATATTCCTCTTAACTCTTTGGACGGCCAGCTCTGCCCTCTCAAAATCTCAAGAGAGCTCAGACCCTCAAACGCCAACAGCTTCCCAGGAAATCGCAGAAATCAATTTTGAAAAAGAAGTTTTTAACCCGCTGGTCAACTACGTCGAAAACAATAAACTGTCAGGTCACAGCCTTGAATACGACCTCGTCTTAGATCGTGCCACTGAAGATCCAGAGTATTTGAAAAGACTTTTAGAGACAAGCTCTAGCACTGAAAAAATGAATGAAGCTACTTCCATCGAAGCTCAGGTCGGTAAAGACCTCAAAAAAATCTGGGAAGACTTTGAATCTCAAAAAGCCTCTGAGCAAGAAAAATCAGCAGGTCGCCAATTTCGTCCAGGCAAACTGATGCTCGGTGGAACATCCAGCGGCGGGGGAGTGAAATAAGGCATTGTCAGCCAAGAAAATCAACACGTTCCGATTGTGAACTCAAAGAAGACCAACCCTCTTTTTAGAAAGAAGATTTTTCGACTGCAGCCCTCGCCCGATCCCCTTCGAGGACCCTCAAGAGGATCAATTTCGATTTAACCAGAGACACCTCAGGATGGCTGGAAAGAGAAGCTCCAGCCATTGAATCGATTGATAAAAAAACTAGAGACAGAACTCCAGCAAATTCCAGAGCTCAGAATTATTGTAACATAATAATACTTATCAGAAGTATTCAAATTGAAATCCGATGACGATCCTCGGTTTAAATTTACAGATGCTGAACTTGCACTTTGACTGAAGAAGTGCTGTCCCCAGCAGTAACCCAATCCACTAAACACTCGGCCACCGAAACTGCAGGGGTGGGCCTGTATTTCTTGAGCGACCCTTGAAGCATCCAAAGGTAAAGCGGTGCTAGTTTTAAGGCGAGCTGTTCCCACAGCCGAAACTCTTGTCTTTCGCCCGATAACAGAGATGGCTGCAAGATTAACAGCTGCAGGGAAGTTTTTTTGAGATCTCGCTCCACCTCCCCCTTGACCCTGTTATAGAAAATTTTTGAATTTGGATCCGCGCCCAATGCTGAAACCACTGCCATTTTTGGACATTGATTTCTTTCAGCCCAGTGAGCAAGCTGTAAAACCAAGTCATAATCGACAGTTCGAAATTTTTCCTGAGATCCCGCTTTAGTAATGGTGGTTCCTAAGCAGGAAATGCACACATCCACTTTGATTTTTGTGTTCTGCAAAAGCTTGGAAACATCATCTACATACATTCTTAGTTTTATGTTTTGTTCAGACTTGAGACTAGGAGTTAAAGTGATTTCTCGACGAGAAAACACAATCACTTGCTCAATTATTGGATTTTCCAGAAGCATGTTTAAAGTGATTTCACCAACAAGTCCAGTAGCACCTAACAGGAGAACTTTTTTCATAACTTCATACCTTTTGGCTATGCTAACCACATTGAAACCACAGAGGGTAGGAGAATGAATTTGAAATCAATTATTCTGATGGCTTTTTTCCGTCGTGCCACTGATGACTCCAGCGAGTTCAGACACAGGAGTCCATCCAAGATGAAAGTCCAATTTCTTTGACGGCCAAGGTAATCAGTGCCAAGTCACGACTAAGGAAGTTCTTGAGTATGCCCAAGATGGGGACAATACTTTTAAATTCGATGGTACAGGACTTAGGAACTTCCTGAAGACCCGATGATCAATGCTTCAGATTCCTTGGTAGTTATTCTTTCAACTGCGGGGTGATCTGCATTTCTTGAATCTGAATTTGCCCCTGCCGCCCCTGCCGCTGAACTTTCACATTAGTCACTTCGTTGGGTTTCATACTTTGCAGTAAGTAAACGTAGTCGTAAATGTTTTCCACTTTAGTTTTTGCAAGCTCCACAATCACATCCCCTGGTAAAAGTCCGGCTTTCTCAGCAGGACTTTCCTTGGCTGTGCCTGAAATCTTCACACCTTTGACTTTCTCACCCGCATAATCAGGAATCGTTCCCAAATAAATTCGAAAACTTCTCCCCTGCATTTGCTTTTGTGAGCCTTCGACCTTCAAGTAGCTTAAGCTTTGACCTTTTTGATTCGCTGAAACCACAAGTCCTTGCACGAACTCTGTCACTTGATGGAGTCCTTCAAAATTCAGCTTATCCACTGTATCCCTGGGGGTGTGATACTCACTATGAGCTCCGGTGAAAAAGTGCAAGGTTGGAATGGACTTCATATAAAAAGCCATAGAATCTGTCGGCAAATAAGGATCATCTGTCAGAGTTAAGCTTAAATCTGTTTTTGGAATAACCCTCTCAATGAGACTTTTCCATTCTTTAGCAGATCCCACACTTTGAACATGAAGTTTTTCTCGGTAACGCCCCACCATATCTAGATTAAAGTAATTTGAGATTTTCATTTGCTTGGCATCCTCTAAAAATCTCTCAGCACCAATCAGCCCGACTTCTTCGGCCGACCAAATGGCAAATCCCAAATCGGATTGCAAATTCTTCGGAGGATTTTTCGCAAAAGCTTGAGCCATTTCCATCACAGCTGACACACCCGAAGCGTTATCATCTGCTCCATAGTGAATTTGTCCTTGTTCTTTTCCTTGTGCAAGACTGCTCCCCATTTCCCCTGTCCCAAGATGGTCCCCATGAGCACCAATGATAGAAACAGGACGAGAATTTCCTTTCCCCGTAGCAAGTTTTGCCAGGACATTCAGGGCTTTGGTTCTCTCGAATTCAAGACTGACCTGAGCCCTGAGCCTGGAAGAGAGTTTCACAGCCGTGAAGATCTCTCCTTTGTCGTTGGCTTTTTGGAGCTCTTTTAAATTTTTACCAGACTTAGTTAAGAGCTCTTCGGCGGCCTCATTTGATAAATGCAGCACTGGAATGCCAGAGTCCATGGCTTGAGCCCCATCAAATCTTAAAGCTAACAGCTTTCGTGATGTGCTCTGTGGTCCATTTACAAGAAGCAAACCCACAGCTCCTGACTGTTTGGCTGCAAGCGCTTTGTGCTGAAGTCGTGAAAACGAGTTGAGAAAAATCCTTTGCTCATTAGGGACTTCCTCAGGAATATCTCGAAAAGCCAAAGCCCATTTCCCAGCCACATCAACACCGGCATACGAATCATAAGTCTTAAATTTTCCATCACCTGGAGCTTTTAAACCATAACCCACAAAAACCACATCAGCTGCTGGAAACTCCCCTTGCTTAGAAAAAGACAAAGGAACAAAGTCTTCATTCACTTTGAGAACTTGCTTTTTCCCATTTGGAAAATTGAGCTCTGCACTGTTGGCAGCTCCTAACTGCACACCGGAAGTAAATTCAAACTCATGAAAGAAAGAGTTGCCGATCAAAGGTACAAGACCCAAATCTTTAAAAAAATCGGCGATCGCTTGAGTGTATACTTTTTCTTCGTCCGATCCTGGTTTTCGTCCATTCATGAAGGGGCTTGCTAAAAACTCTGCCCAGGCTCGAAGATCCTCCATTTTAATTTCAGGACTTGAATGGGACACTCTTGGAGTTTTCTCAGGAAGGCCAAGCGCCCGTCTTGCTGCTTTATCATTCCAATCCGCCAGATAGATTTGACTATCACCCTTGTCGCCTCGGCGAGTGAAAGAAATCTTACTTCCATCGGGAGAAAACACCGGAAGCCCATCAAAGCCTTCAAGAAAAGTCACTCGCACAGGATCCTTGAGTCCTTTTGCATCCACCATGTAGAGCTCAAAATTGGTGTACCCTTCTTTATTGCTCGCAAAGATGATGTAATCGCCCGAGGGATGAAAATAAGGCGCCCATGACATCATTCCCAATCGCGTGATCTGCTTTTGCTCAGACCCATCCATATTCATGGTCCAAATTTCAGCGATCTGTCCATTCGGAGTAAAACGCCTCCAAGTGATTTTCTTTCCATCCGCTGAGAAGAAAGGTCCCCCATCGTAGCCTTTGGCTGTGGTGAGCTGCTTCACTTGGGTGCCATCCGCCTTCATGATGTAAATATCCATCATGTAAGAAGAATCTTTTTCAAAGATCTTACGATCTTCTTCAGGCAGGTTCTTTTCATATCCTTTGCGGTTGCTGGCAAAAGCAATCCACTTTCCGTCAGGCGAGTAGGAGCCCTCCGCATCATAGCCCTTTTCTTTGGTGAGTCTTTTAAGTTTTTGATTTTTTAAATTGCGCTCAAAAATATCGTAGTGCTCGTCGTAGGACCATGAATAGCGCTTTTTCACGGGACTCGCTCTTTCAGTGAGCTCTGCTTTCACTTTCTCTGCAAAGCCTGGATCAAGGTGAGTGGAAGAAAACATAATCCGTTGGTTATCGGGGTGAATCCACGCACATGTCGTATTCCCAGTTCCCGTTGAGATTTTTTGAGTTTCTCCTGTTTTAAGATCAAGAAGATAGATTTGGTAAAAAGGATTTCCTTCATGGCGCTCACTTTGAAAAACCATCTTTTGGCCATTCGCAGAGAAGTATCCCTCACCCGTCCGGGGGCCTTCAAAAGTGATTTGCTTCATGTTCTTGAAAAAAGGTGACGCTTCCGATGGCGCCTGCGCAAAAGAGGCCGCGAACGCCACACCAACACCGATGAGAAGACCCGACAGTGGAATAAAAATTGACCGCATACTCTAACTCCCTTTAAGGTCCTCACACTATGCCCTTCAATAAGGTCACGAACAAGCTTGAGTGCAGCTATGGCATTCGATGTCGAAACTGCTCTTGGATTCAGCAAGATGCTGAATCGCAAAAGGCGCTGAAAATGGATCAAGTTTTAGCTCTTTTTCCTTCCTTGAAAGAGATTTCTTATTTAGTCCCATCACAAGACCACTTTAGATCCCACCTCGATCTCAGAATCGAGGATGGCACTCTTGGGTTCCCAGGGGAACACCAAAAAGTGTTCAAACTTGATTCTTGTGAAGTTGCGACCCCGGGGCTTGAGAAAGCACTTCAGAAACTCCAAGAGTTTTCTTTCCCCATTAAAAAAGGCTCTCTCCGTCTTCGGCAATCGCCTTCGGGGATGACTGGAGTTTGGCTCGATTTTTCTCACGAAGATGCGCATCAACTTTTCCAAGAAAAAAGCCTTCTTCAGAGCCTCTCAGAAAATTTTCATGTGGAGATCGGTCAAAAAAGAAAGCCTCTGACTTTTCAAAATGGAGAACCCAAGCTTCTCAAAGAATGGGCCTTTCTTCCTTGGGCTCAGACTTTTCATGACGAACAAGCGATCCCCCTCTTAGGCACCATTGCGGCTTTCACTCAAACAGGACTCCCCGCTCAGAAAGTCATTGCCCGCGAACTTCAAAGGATTCTTGACTCCTTGGGAGCTCGCCGAGTTCTCGAGTTCGGCTCAGGTCTTGGGACTCTCACCTTCCCCGCAGCAGGCTCCAGCCGCGAAGTGATTGCTTTTGAGAACGATTTATATGCTTTGAAAGCTTTGGAAACGACCTTAAAAACTCAAGGGCAGTTCAAAGATCGAATTCGATCACTGAGCGGTGATTTTCAAAGGTCACCTCAAATCACAGAAAAGGATTATGAGACGGTGATTGTGAATCCCCCGAGATCAGGACTCATGAAGCTCGCAGAAGTTTTACCCACCGGAAAAAATTTAATCTATATGTCCTGCTTTTTAGAGTCATTTGCTCGAGATTATGAAGTGCTCAAAACAAAGAACTATCGAGTCCGAGAGATCGTTGTGATCGATCAATTTCCCCATACTCCACATCTTGAAATCCTAGCGACTTTGACTCACTGATTTCAAGTTCAAGGGCTCAATAAGCTCAGTGCGTGTCAAGCGGCCCACTAAGTCGCGACGAAAAAGCATAGATATCAATGGCAAGACAATCACGCCAGTTCCAAAGATCAAAGCCATGCGGGTCACCACTCTCAGGGAGTACTTCGGATGCAGGCGCTGCTCAATGGTGCCTACGCGTAAATCACAGGCCCACTCCCCCAAGCTGTAACCTAAAAACACTCGACTGATGCACAAATAGAGAAATGCGCTTGCGGGGAGAATCCACTCTAATCGCAAAGTGGTGAGCCCCAAAGCGGCGAGCCCTAAACCAAAGCTCAGCAGAATTAAGCCATCGATCAGAGCCGCCATCCAATTCCAAGCAATCAATCGCCAACCCTTTTTTCGACCGCCAGATTGGCGATGAAAAGTAGGAATTTCTAAAATATCTTCAAGCCTTGAAGTTTTCTCGAAAGCTTTCTTGAGCCTCGAGGGAGTTGGAGTTCGCTCGCTAATCTCTGGCGTTGGATGCCGTCTTGATATCTCCGGAGTTTCTAGTTCCATGGGCGCCCTCCCAGAGAGTTCAGTCTATCACTGCCGCCGCAAAGACAGAACGAGACTAAAGTCTATTTAGCCTCGCTCATTGAGCTTTTTCTTTTTTTTAGAGAACTTATCGAGCCCCTCGAGGGATCGTCGGTGTCGGCGGTACTGTGATCGGCGGAATAGGCGTTGCCGGCACATTGGCATTCACGAAGTCTCTGGTCCATCGCTTCGTCAAAGCAGACGCTGCCCAGAACATCAGGATTCCACCACCAAAAATAGCTGCCCATTTGACCCAGTCACTTTTCTTCTTTCCAGAGCCTGAGCTGCCTGCCGCGGCTGTTGAAATGGCCTGACTGGGCTGGGTTGAGCATTTGAAAACTTGAACACAATCGGGATTATTTTGATCAGCAGAACAACTTGTACCTGGCGAACCTTTTGAACACCAATCTCCAGTGGTCACTGATCCGATCCCATTTTCACAGGCCTTATCATCGGCACTGTCACGAACGTACTGTCCTCGGGGCAAGTTAGAACATAATAGTGTCCCTGGAGGACCTGAAGGACGTGCAGGCGTCCCTTCATTACAATCCGCTGGAGGAGTTGGCCTAGGTAGAACCCCACTTTGTCGGTCATTACAATCTGCAGGCGGAGCTTCCTCACCGCCCGAATTTCCTGGCTGCCTTGCAGGAGCACACCAGTTTTCATAAGCTTTAAAGAAAGCATTGTTGGAATCAGCAGGTTGGCAAGTATAGGCTTTGATTCTTACAAGCCTTTTTTCAAGCTCTACACAGGTCGCAGCTTGGTCAGCATTCAAGCCGCCGCGAGCTGGCTCGCGGAGTGCTGAAGCATTCATTCGACAAGATTCGATGGCTCGAGCAAGCTCGCTTTCAATCGCTTGCCGGTCAGCCTCCCACTGTGATGCCACTCGGCCCGGTTTGTCGGGATTGAATTCTGCTGCCATCTTGCGGGTTGTATCTGCCGCTTTTTGATTACACTGAGAAGTGGCATCGTTTTTTTGACTGACACAAAAACTCTGACCGCCCTCTTGAGTGCCGTAGAAGGCAGGGTTGCAGCTCATTTGACCAGATCCACACGTGTTCGCTCCTTGAGGAACGCGTTCAAAAGAACAAACAATTTTTCCCGCATCTCGCCCCGTCTTCACCGAATCCGTGCGCGAGGGAAAACCGGCGACCACACATGCTTGGCCCACAAAAGAACCACTCGCATGAGCTTTTTCAAGGATAGCTCCCCAGAATAGATCAAAGTCATTCAAAGAAGTCTTCACCGGTTTTTGCTGTTGACTTAGTCTTTTATTTTGGACTTTCTCCACAGCTTCCATGAGATCGCGAATGTCTTTGATGTAGCGTTCGCGGTCGGTCAAAGTAAGTTCCCCCATTTGACGAGCGGAAAGTAAATGATAGTCCCTGGCAAAAGCTTCGGGCACGGATCGCCACTGGCCTTCTTTGACTTGAGAAGCGATTTCTAGCTTTTTGATGAGCTGATCATGGTTATAGAGATCTTCTCGTGAAAAGACCACATCGCCCATTTTAGCAAATCCCTTTTCATTATCCGTAAGAATGAGGGACTGCGACTTTCCTCCCCAAACAAAGGAAATCTGAATGTCATCGCCCTTGAGCTTGGTGACTTGGATCTTTGGCATTTTAGCCTGTGGATCTTGAGCAAGAATGTTTTCAATTTCAATTCGTAAAAATGTGGGAAAGGCAGCAACGTTCTTCGAGTAGAAATCTTTCAGGCTGACTTCGCGCTGAGCGATCTCGGAGGTCTCGATGAGAGATTTTATCTCTTTGAATGAATCTTTGGACATGGCATAGGTGTTCGCGGGCCATGCTAAACTCAAAGAAACTGTGTAGATCACGAATTGTCGAAAGGAATTGAGCCATTTCATAACGTCCACCTCACGCGTCTCTTTTCGGCACGACCTCTCAAAACCTGAAGACCTTCGGTTGCTTACGGACCATGGTCGGGATTTAGGATTAGGACTCCTCAAAAAGGGCGTTTCGTCGCATATTAGTGAGGGTGGGAAAAAGCTCAAAAAAAACGAAAATTGATGTTTTTGCATCCGCCAAAACTCTTGCCGAAATTTTCCATTCAGACCCCAACATCGTTGAGAGAGCCCTCATCGCTAAAGGTGAAGCACTGATTGGAATATTTCAAGATCCTACCTTTAAAGATGATTTTAAGAACTTCCAAGAAATGAAGGTAGAGGCCGTGAAAATGGCGATTGAAGATATGGCCGCGGGAGCGATGACTCTTAGAAATTCAACAGTAGGCCTCACCCATAACAAAGGTAAAATTCAAACCTACATCACCCCGATTGGGACTCCCCCTCCGGGAAATACTATGTACTCGATAAATTTAAAATCAAGTGTGGCTTTTAAAAACTTTCGATTCGATGAAGGGGATGAGTTTCCCCAGGAAGATGTTAATGCCAGCGTCTACTACCTTAGTTTTGTGTTGTCTGATCTTTTGTTTGCCGATCTCCCTAAAAGCCGGTGACCTGATCTCTGACAGCGTGGTTTCAAACCTGGATTGTTCCACTTTGACCAAAGAGAGCTTCCTTCGCTCTTTTCAACAGCGAACTCGGACAACAAAAGCGTGGCATATTCCTTTACAGAATTGGTCCTTCTCGGTGGGTCTCTATGATTTAGCTGGCTGCTGGTCTCTTTCAAGATCTCAAAGACTCGTCACCTACTTGGGGCGAACAGAGCTACAGCCCACTCCCCAATTGACAGAATCCAGCCTAAACCAATTTCGCAAGTATATTCCTTGGCTCGACGTGGAAGGCAGAAAGCGCTTTTCCGTTCATCGCCAATTCCAGTGGATTCCTTGGAATCAGGAAGCTTTCGCTTCTTATCAGAGAGGATTCAGAACAGCAGCCTTTCATCGCAATTTTAAAAATGACATTGAAACCTACCAAAACATTCGATTTCATCGCCTCCAGAATATAGGAATGATTCGCGGGGATCGTGAACGATCTCGCTCACAAAATCAGAAAAGCTTTCTCAAGCTCAAAACCAATCTAGAACAAAATAAGATGACTTTGGTGAATTTGCGCCCCCAACGCACAGTTCAACATGTCGTGATGATCAAGGACATGACCCTCAACCACCGAGGCCAATACGAATTCCGCGTCTATGACTCCAACTACCCTTTTAAAGATCAGTTCTTCTCTTATGATCCTAAGACCCAACATTTTTACGCGCCTGAGATTATCAGAGCCTTTAGAAACGTTCCCAATCCCGAAGCTCCTGTAGGGCTTTACATAGTGGACGAAAAAGAACGAGACGATCTGATAGAGACCCTAGTGAAAATCTATCAAAGAACGTGCAGGTCAAACCATGGGCGATAAAATCATAAATACCAAAAATCTTTATGGACTGCTGGAACTCGAACCTTTTTTGATTCTCTCTTCTTTGGTGTTGCTTGCCTGGGCTTTTTATAAAATATTTCTCCGAGAAGCCACCGAAGAAAGACATAAAAGTTTGCAAACTCAGTATCAAAACCTGCTTCGACACTTTCTCGCTCTCGGCGTCTTTTTTGCGCTTTATATTTTACTTCAGCAGGCCGAGATGCAGTCACTTCTTACACGTTCAACACCCTATGTGGCGTTTCTCGCTTATCTTTGGGGACTGATTGTTTTTATTAAATCGTGTCGAATTATTATTCTGCAGTATCTTTTCCTAGGATCCATGAAACATGGGGTCCCAGTCCTGATCGTCAATATTTTTTCTCTGATTCTTTCTGTGGTTTTTCTCTTTTGGACGGCCAATCATGTTTTTGACGTGCAAGTGACCCCACTACTTGCAACTTCTGCGGCTTTTTCACTAATACTCGGCTTAGCACTGCAAGACACGTTGGGAAACCTTTTCGCTGGGATTGCACTGCAAATCGATAAAGTCTTTGATATCGGCGATTGGCTTGAAATCCAAATAGGGACTCAGAGGATCACGGGTCAAGTCAAAGAAATTTCCTGGAGAGCCACAACTTTGATTGGATGGGCTGATGAAATAATCAATATTCCCAACCGTGTTTTAGCAGGCTCTCAAATTTCTAACTTTTCCATCACCGATCAACCGATCCTCAGATCTCAGAATTTTCGCCTCGATTACCAAGTCAATACTGATCTGGCCAAGAAAGTGCTGATTGAATCTATCAAAGCTGTGCCTGAAGTCAGAACCTGGCCTGAGCCTCTGGTGATTATTTCTGAGACTACAGATTCGTGGCTGAATTTTAAACTGGTCTACTACATCGATAACTATGGCTCCCAGTACTCCATCGGAGATAAAGTCGTAGAATCAGGACTTAAATTCTTAACTGCCAATGGAGTTTCAACCACAGGCCCAAGACTTAAGATTCAAAATATCACTCCCTAGTGAGCAATAGACGCGGCGCATACGCCTCTGTAAGGCCTTGAAAAGGCAACTATTTTGTACTTTTATCCGGAGCGGGTTTTTCAGACCTTAACCAGGAGAAAAGAATGAACTTTCGCCACGTAATGATCGCTACAGTTGTAGCTCTGAGTACTGGGGCCGCTTCTGCCAACAGTCCTACAAACGCCGAACTCAAAATCGGAATCACTCAAGAGTTCGAAAACCTCAACCCATTGATTGGCTCAATGGCCGCCACTTCTTATTTAAGTTACATGGTTAACCGCGGAATGGTTTTCCTTGATGCGAATGGAAAGTGGTCTCCACAAATAGCAAAGTCTATACCGACCATCGAAAATGGCGGTGCTAAGTTTATTCAAAATGGGAAAGAGCGCGGCCTCGAAGTCACTTGGGAAATCATCGACACTGCAAAATGGGGCGACGGAACTCCAGTGACTTGCGAAGATTTCAAGTTTGCCTGGGAAGCTGGGAAAAATGAAAATGTTTCCGTAGGCTCTCGCGAGGCTTATGCAAATATTAAATCGATCACTTGGGATGCAAAAACACCCAAGAAATGTGTCTACACTTACAACAAAGCCAAGTACGACTATTTCCAAGGTGTTCCAGGCCCTCTGGCGAAGCACATTGAAGAACCGGTTCTCAAAAAGTTTGGCTCTAAAAAAGAAGGCTACGATCAGAACTCTAATTTCAACAAGAACCCAACCAATCCCGGTCTCTACAATGGACCTTATGTTGTTTCTGAGTTGAAGTTGGGATCTCACGTTTCTTTTTCAGTCAATCCTCATTTCTACGGAAAAAAGCCAGCGATCCAAAAGGTGATCGTAAAACTTATTCCAAACACGGCAACTCTGGAAGCTAACCTGAGATCTGGCACCATCGATATGGTTTCAAGCTTAGGCTTTCAGTTCGATCAAGCTTTGGCTTTTGAAAAGCGCGTGAAAGCGGATAATTTACCCTTCCGTGTTCTTTTCGAACCAGGTGCTACTTATGAGCACATTGATCTGAACTTAGATCACCCAGCACTGACTGATGTAAACGTGCGACGAGCTCTTGTTCATGCCATTAACCGAGATGAGTTGGTGCAAGCTTTGTTTGAAAGTCGCCAAAAAGCGGCGATTCATCAACTCTCGCCCATTGATCCTCACTTCACGGCAGATCCCAAAGTCGTCAAACTGTACCCCTTCTCTCGCAGGGAAGCATCTCGCCTTCTCGATGCTGCCGGCTGGAAAATGAACGAGAAAGACGGGATCCGCTACAAAGATGGCAAGAAACTGTCTTTGCAGTTCATGACAACAGCTGGCAACAAAACTCGTGAAACGGTTCAGACATTGCTTCAGTCACAGTGGAAATCAGTCGGTGTCGACGTTCAAATCAAGAATGAGCCAGCTCGAGTTTTCTTTGGTGAAACGACCAAAAAAAGAAATTATGGAGCCATGGCGATGTATGCTTGGGTTTCAATCCCAGAATCCTCACCAAGATCACAATTTCACAGCACCAATATTCCCACTGCTAAGAACTCATGGTCTGGCCAGAACTACACAGGCTGGAGCAATAAGACAGTGGATGGCCTCGCAGACGCTTTCGAAGTGGAATTCAATTCTAACAAACGTAAGGAGATCCTCCACAAGATGATCACAGAGTACACGAATGATGTACCAGTCATTCCTTTATTCTATCGCTCAGATATCGGAGTTGTTCCTAGAAACCTGACTGGATTCAAAATTCCAGGCCATATGTTCTATGAAACAAATAACATCGAAGAATGGTCGTTGGGTGGAAGCCTGAAATAGAGTGATCACCTTAAGTTTAAATAAAAAACCCCTTGTAAGAGGGGTTTTTTATTTTAGCTGACAACTGATTCTCTCTTCGAGCACAGAGCCCGAATCAACATCATATCCGCTGAGCACCCAGTTATCTTGGGAAGCAAGCCTCAATCTAAAAGTGTGAAGAGACCCTGTTTCAAACACTGGTAAAGTGAAATTCAGGACTTCCATCTCCCTTGGAGAAATGTGGATCTCAAAAGAGTCATTTCTTTGATTGGTCATCACAGCACTGAACTGTAACGAGTTCACTTGAGTGATCGTGATCAGAGAAATTCCTAATCGTGGATTGATCTTTGAACACTCAAGGCGAACCATGGGATAACTCGGTGAATTACCCAAAGCATAGGAAAAAAGGAAAAAAATACAATGAACTGTCAAAAACTTGAACACACAGGCCTCCTCGGCGGCTTTCGAGGAACACTTTAGCACACCTCCACAGAAACAATGAAATTGAGTTATTTTGTCAGGCAAGCAGAGAACATTTTTACAGTGCCGCTTTTTTGTCACTGTGACTTATTTTCCAATCTGAAATTTTCACAATAAAAAAAGATTTAACTGGCATTTTACCAACCTAGCCTTCATAACCAAAGGCGAAGTAACACATGGTTTTAAGGAGATCCTATGAAATTCAAGCTGATTCTTGCAGCCCTTCTTTCACTATCTTTGCAGTCTTATGCCAGTGAATTTGACGAAGGGGCACCAGAACATGACCAGCGTCCTCTTCCGAACAGAACTGATGCAGATATCCAACGCTCCATTCGCGATGAAATGTCGATCGCCTGCAGTGGCAACCTTTGTAAAATTGTTGGTGCTGACAACCAAGGGTCTGGTTGGACTGTTTCATTCAACGTAGGCTACGGATCAACACCCAACAGCGGATCTGGTGACACGATTTACATCGGGGATAAAGGCGATTCAAATTCAGATAGTAATTACGCGGGTATCACTGTTACTTACAAAAACTATAAATGTATCTCGACTTTGCGAGTGACTCCCGCTGTCTACCAGTTCGTCAACACATACATGTACAACATGGTTAATCACGACTACTCAACAAAAAGGAACTTCTCGCCTGCAGAGCAAACAGTTGTCTTGTTCTACACAACGATGCTGAACAAAGTCGAGAACTGCAAGAACTCAAGTCTGTAGTCGACGAGCCGATATTTTCGTTTCGTTTTTTTTGGGGAATTAATTTGAAGGGGAATTTTCGATGGGTCGAAAATTCCCTTTTTTTTAGGAAGAACTGATGCTGATGATCAAGTCCTTAGCCCACAACCTGCTCCTGACTCTTTTGGTCACTTTGACCGGAGTGGAAGCTTTTGCACAGTTTAGCCCCCTTGATATTAATCCACTGAAAGTGACCAACAGAGCTCAGTGTGCGATTGATTCCGATTTTCCCACACAATCTGTTTTTTCGATTATTGATGGTTTTAACTCCGGTAGACTCAGTCACGCCCTGGCGAAAAATACGGGTGAAGACCCTGCTCTCATGACTTCGGAAGCAATGACTGACTTCCGCTTGAGTGTCGCTGGACTTCAAATGCAGATTGCCCAAATGCTCATCAAAGGAGAACTCCCCCTTTTACCTCACAATACTTCTGAAGAAGAAAAACTGATTCCTCAAAGGTATCAAAGAGCTGTGATCAATTGTAGGAGCGAAGTCTTCTGTGAAGAGATGAAGAATTATGTTTCAGAGATCTGGAAACAGTCTGCACTCACCAAAGACGCTCGGTCAAAAAGCCTGGCCCAGGTCGACAATTTCTCAACCCAAGCATTTATGCCCAACACGTTGGGCGCTCGAGTGAACTGCTTGCTATTAAAGAAATTCTCTCCGCTGCAAAGCCACCTCCATGGCACTGAATTGAATGCAGCGGGACTTCAAAACCTGGCTGAAGCAGTCATCAATCAAACAACTCATGTGGCTTCTTGCTCTGACACTTCCTCAGAGATTGATTCTCGCAACACCGCCCTTCAAATTGACATTCGTGCCAATCCTGAAACTTGGAACAAAGTAGGATTTGATTTCTGGAATTCAATGAAGATCTATTTCTCTTGGGCTTGGAGAAATAGCGAGGAACTCAAAAAATGGAGCCCTAAGTACTACCGGCTTTTTAGATCTCTGGATATTGAAGAATCTCTGCTCTTGATACCCAACGGGTGTAAATCAATTCAGCCACCAAAATGTGATAGCGAAACACTCTCTCTGAATGCCATCCGTGAGCTAGCAAAGAATAACAACCAAGCTAACGAATTTGATGATCTCGTAGGTCGTGGTCCCGAGAAAGAGTTGATCTCAAAGGGCGCTCGTTCTGTGAATGACGACTTTCTGGGAACTCTGTCTTATGAAAAAGCCAGTGAATGGGTTGCTAATTTTAGAAAGAACTTTATCGAACAGCGCTGGATGATGAGAAATAAGATCTTCAACGGAAGTCATCACCTGACTTTGCTGTCGACAACTTACTCCGCCGAACAGCTGGTGTCATTTGCTCGGTCTTATATCTTCAGCACTCCTGCCACTGCTGCTCTCCGAGATGAAGCTGCCTACATGTGCCTTGAGTGGCAACTTTCTTCTGATCATCGTTTGGATTTTTTGAATACAGATATCCGCCGGGTCAGTGAACTCGATTCAATGATCCGACAGAAATCTCCCCATGGACTTTCCGTTGAAAACCAAGTGCAATTCTATCAAAGCCTCGGTGCTGCGATGAAGCCTTTGTGTGAAGAGCTTGAAATCAAGCAGTTTTTTAATGCTTCCGGATACCGAACAAACTGGGTCGGTCTTGAAAATTGGGCCAAAGAGATGACTTCAAAGTCCATTCAGGTCCCAGAGGGAATGGCTTTTATTCCCTCAATTCCTGCCACGGGTGCTTTTTTAACTTTTGGAAATGATCAAATTTCACTCTGTGTGAATCCTCTTGAGTGCGCACGAAAAGCATTTAAAGCAGCTGTGGATTTGCATGCGGCTGCTCAATATGCAGAAGCTTTTTTACAGACCAAGGATCAAGTTTCTTCCCCTGATGTCTTTAATCCTTATGCTGAACTCAAAGCTTGTAAGGTCTATGACCCTTGGTTCGTGACTAATCGAACAAGAAAAAATTTCCTCGCTGATCTTGCGAATGCAGCTCTGTTTGGATGGAATCCACTCCCCATCTACATGGATCTGAATTGGACTGCTCCCCGTGTGACTTCCTTCAACCAGCTTGTGAAAGAAGGCAAACTCAAATTCGATCCAAATATTGAAAAGAGTAAAATGCAAAAGGCCTTGCTTGCGGACTTTGGACCTTGGCTAGGAACACCTTGTGCTGTGCAAATCTCACCGGCGGGAGAAACACCTTTTAATTTCTACGCTTTCCATGGAGTCTCTTTGAACTACTGTAAAGTCAACAAGGGGCGAGACGGCGTCGCTGAAAGACCTGGTGACATCCGGACCTCTGAGCCAAAAGATGCTTCTTACTGTGGTGGCTGCTCTTTGAATTTTGTGGGTGTTGCCTCCAGTGCCGCAGCCCAAGTTGATGCTGCCAGTCTCAATCCCCTCAAATTTGGCGTCTATCTCTTCCGAGCTGTCTATCGCTTCGTCAAGGGAATGAAAGATAAAGTGAACGTTCCCCAGTCCTACACAGTCGATGTGAATCAAGTAACGGAAACATATCTTCGACTTGGCAAGAAAATTCCTGAATCCTGTGTGGAGCCATTGTCCTTAGGGCTATCTTGCTTTTATGACACTTGCGGATCAAAGACAGCTCAGTATTTAAAAGAAACTTATGGAGTCACCCCCCAGGATCTTTTTGTTCGCAAGAATGATTCTTCCTCGGGATCAGCAGACAAAGTCGTAAGCTTTAAAATTCCCGGCTGCAATCTTCAATACTCTCTTGATGTTCACTGTTCAGGCCGCCAAGCTAAAAATTTTCGGGTCATCCCTCAAAGTCTTTTTGAACCGAGAAGCTGTCGCGGGAGGCTCAACAAATGAGACTGATGACCTTTGCTCTTACTCTTTTTATAGCATGCAGCTCAAATGCGTGGACGATGTCTTCACGAAACTCCAAATCTTCAGATGGATCCTATTCCCAAGAGCACTCATATCTGTGTGATTTAGACGATCAGAACTTCTGCAGAGATCTCTGTGGCGATCCTTTGATTTGCGCTAGAGTCGAGAACGACTGCACAAGCTGTGCAGGATCCAGCTCTCAGTTTTTACGAACTCTTTTTTCCAGAGCTGATCAATATTACACCGTCATCCCTCAGGCTTTAGATCAACAAGAAATCATTCAATTCTTAAAGAATGAACGTTATGTGATTTTAAACCCGCGCAGCATTTACAACTATTATCGGCCTTGGAATTCTCCTGAACTTCAAAAAAACTTTATGAATTTCTGTCCTGCAGGGAGTACCGAAGCGCAGTTCATTGTCGGTCTTGATGGTAGAAATATCCCTGCCCATTTTGATTATGTTTTTTGCACTTCCGAAAATCCACTCCAGACGACCACTTACAAAGTGGAGCCTCGCAAGGACACACCGCTCAGCTCGAAGCTATCCACTGAGCTCTCAGAAATACCAGACTCAAAAACCAAACTTAGTTATCAATTAGCAATTAACAAACCCTCACAACGAGGACAAATAGGAGAAAAACGATGAAAATGAAAACATTTTTAGCGGCATTGGCTATCATGGGGATGTCAATGACTGCGAACGCAATTAGCTTGAGATACAAATTTAAAGTATTCTCATCTGGACCAAACATTTATGCTTGTAATGCAGGAATTATGGCTCAGGCATCCAACAAACGTGTTTGCTACTATCAAGGTACAAATCAGACTTGCACCCCCGACGACTGCTCTACGACAGGTGCTAAGTGTGATTCATCTTGCCTTTGCTCAAGCACAGGGGGCGGTGATTATTTAATGAATTACGGTAAAGTCACTTCTCAAGACTGGAAAGATAACGGAGATACTTCAGTCACTGGTCAAGTGAAAGACTCTTCTTTCCGCGCAGCATCTGCGGGAAGTTGGTCTCAAGCTTTGACTGATTCAGCATCTTGGGGAAAGAGGATCACAGACTTGTCTTTCAATTTAGGTTCAGAATTGTATTCTGCACGCTATTTCGTAGACATCTGTTATCGTGGACCACAAATTGAATACTTCGAAGATAATGTTGCATCAAATTTTTCTTTGAAAGCCCAATCCTTCGCAACTGACTTTTTGTCCAATGGGCCAAATGGTGGCGAGAACAATCGTGACGGCTTGGTAATTCCAGGAACTGTTGATGGCAAGAAGTACACAGAACTTTCGGGTTTGACTGTTCAAGCTTTTGTGACATGTGACTTCCAAGGCGTTGGATCTTTCAAAATGGCTCGAAACAATTCAAATGCCTACAACACAGCCGACAATGAAGCTGGGTTCACTCTGGGCTCAAATCAACTTCCCAATGGAGCTACTGAAGGGTCAGGCTCTTTCTGGTCTTCATCAGCAAAGTCAGTCAACGCGTCAGTTGCTGATCTCCTGAATCCTTGGATTGTAAGTAACTCTTCAAAGGCACCTCGTTTTTGTAAGATTCGGTACGTATTTTCAGAGACGGACTACTTGGCGACTTTGCCAAATTTAAGAAAGTGGCAACGTCACGGCGCTGAAATGTGCACTTACACAGAAATCAATGAAGACGCTGTTTCTGAAAGTTTAAACTAAGCTAATGCAGGAGAAAGCCATGAGAATCACAATTGGAGCGCATTCAAAGTTCATTCGGACAATCTTGGCTTTCTCAGCATTGATTCTTAGCACATGGTCACAGGCCCAAGCACAAGCGTTTGGGCCCACTTGCCAAATGGCTCGGGGTTTAAAGTTCAACTTTTTTATGTCACCAGAAAATTCCCTCAGTGGTGCGTTCGGACCGCAAGCGGATCGTTTACCCCCCACAGTGATCTCTAATTGCAAAGGAGCTGGTGGTAAGGTTCTTGGCCTTGGTCTCGGATTGCGCATCCCGAGTTTAACTTCTGATGCCTCCGACGTGAGTTTTGATGGAAGCTTCCGACCTGATAGCTGTAAAATTTCAAATAGTCCCTTTAAAACTGTGATGTCATTTGACGAAAGGAAAGACAGCTTTGAGCGCCAGTTCAAACTCTTACGAAGCTGCACCTTTCTTGAGCTGACACATTTGGATAACAAGCCCATTCACTTCTCAGACCATCAAAAGTTTTGCAAAATGCAGAAGCTTCCTAACGGGAAAGTGATCGCAGAGGGTGACTTCTGTTACGTTCGCATTCAGCCCGATATGAGACTGGTCGTTGGAGTTGGAATCAAACCCGATTGCTTAAATTCTGCCTACCTTGAGAAGAAAAAGATTCAACCCAATGACATCGAGGCTTTACTTCAAGCCTTTGTCGTCGATGATGAAACATCCTTGGTAACAGAAAACATGATCGGTTCAAGTAAAGTCCGGCTCTCCTTGATGCCATCTTCTCAGCAAGTTTCTGTCACCAAAGATTTTGGACCTGAGCAACCTGCTTTTCCAGATACATTTGCTACTGACATCCATATGGGACCTATCAGAATCCTGGATGGATCCTTTGGCGATGACAAGAAAACCTTCTTTGATCTTTCTTTACTTGTGGATTCAAGGGCCACAAGAAATTGTAGAAATAGTTTGTGTGTGGGGCCTGGCGACTATCAACAGCCCATCGCCGGCGAAGTCGAGCTTGCAGAGATTTCCTCGAGCGGTCGCCAAGTTTTGGACTCCTGGTACTCAGGAAATCCTAGTGAACCCTTCCTTAAATCTTCTTGGCAGGGTATTTTCAAATTTGGTCGAAAAACGTCTGAAGGCCTTGAACTGAAGCAAGGAAAAACCTACGAGCTGCAAATCCAGTTTTTCAATCCCTTTGATGACTACATGATGCTGATCAAGGGCTACGAGCAGATCCTCGTGGATCTGACACTCATGAATGGAACCGCCGGTCTAGACGTGATCAATCCACTGAACTCTTTGAGAAACCTTGTAGGACTTCCTCAAGTTCCTCAGTTGCCTTCTTTAGGTAAAGTTGAGATCGAACAAGAGTTGGAAAAGGTACGGCAAGTGATCGCGCAGTTAGGAAGTAATTTGATCTTCCCCCCTTTCTACAACAACATCTGTTCGCTCGACACAAAAAATTGTCAAAGAGCCAACAGCACAGCGAAGTACCTGACCTTAAAAACAAGATTTACTATTCAAGGCACCAACGACGGAGATCAATCTTTAAATCTTGTGAATATAACAACTGTGAAAGAGTCCCCAGTACAGGGATCTTATCGGAAAAATCTAACCGCTCTCCCTGGATTGGTGTGTGAATGATATCTCTGATAGCCCTTCTTTTGAGTTTAAATGCGACGGCAGAGCTCAGCTCTCCTCTTTCTGGTGAAGAACTTTTTATTTGTAATGCGGGCCTCACTCAACCTGCTTCTGAGACGATTTTTGGCCTAAATATGCTGTCCTTTACACAAGAAAATCTCAATGCTCCTCCAAATTCACAAGAGCGGTTTTTCGAGAACCAATTGAGTCACGAACCTGGCCAACCTCTCGTACAAGTGGCCACAAACTCTGAACTTCAGTTTCAAACTCGCCTCATTGATGCTCAATTTAAGTTCTCCTCAGAAAAATTTGGCGCCCAATACTTCATCGATGTTTGCTACCGAGGACCTAAACAAGAGCAAGATAATGGGCGGGACATTTCTGAAGGTGTCTATGGATTCGATTTAGAGTTGAGCTTGGCCGAACTTGGAAATCCCAGCTACCTCACCAGTTCAAAACTGAGAGGACAAGTCAGAGTCGAGTGTGACCTCAGACATATGGGTAGCCAGAGACAGCCCCGGAAAGAAAATGAACTGGCGACGGCTTCCCTCGAAATTGATTCTCTCAATGTTTTCGAGGCACAGAGTCTAACTTCAGGTAAGCTTCGCATCACAAGCACTCTAAACTCTTCGAATCAAACAGCGCCGCGATTTTGTCGAGTTCGAATCGCTCTGACTGAATCCAACGATACTGCAGAGCGGGTGCAAGGCATAGGCCTTCATCAATCTGAAATCTTTATTGATATTCAAAAACTTTAAGTTTTATGTTGCGCAGATGGCTCACAGTTCTCATCATTTGTTTGGGCACACCGGCTATGGGTGCCGTCTGGGTATCAGATAAAGAATGGTCACAGAGCGAAGAACGGGCGTTCGCCGAGTGGATTGAAAAAGATTTCCAGAGGGACTTTTTTGTTCAAGGTGAGTTTGCTGGAGTCGCCATTGACTGCGCCGATTTGATCTACGCGAGCCGCTTAATCTATAGTTTTAAATCTAAGCTCCCCTTTGTCATCAGTGATCCGACCTCAAACAGCCGATGGATTTCATATCAAACTTCTATGTTTGACCACCTTCCCAGCTCGCAACGATTCAGGGCATTCTTGAATTATGTACTGCAGGTGACGTCAACACACAGTCTGACGGCTGACTCAGATCCTGTCGCAATAAGTAGAACTCTCTTGATTCCCGGAACTTTCTTTTTGCAGAGACGAAATCCAATGGGCCACGCTCAGCTTATCAAAACGATTGATGAATATGGGAACGTTCATTTTTTAGAATCAACGGTTCCTCCCAAAAGCCGCACGCTGATGGAAAGCTCCACTCAAACAGTGAAGCCAGAAAGTACGGCTTCGGGATTTCGACGGTGGATCTGGCCCCAAGAAAGAAAGCTACCTGCTCATCAAAGAACCGGATTCTCTTTAGAGCAGTATGAGAACTTAGGATCCAATGACCAAAAATCCATTCGTGAGTGGTGGAAAGCTCAAAAAACGAAACTTTCAATGAGAAATGAAAGCACGGATTCCCAAGTTTCAAGAAGTGTTCAGGATCTTTGCTCACTGATGCAGTTCCGAGCTCAAGTCATTATCCATGCGAGCCAATACAAAAATAAAATTCGCCGCTGCCTAACAGAAGCTGAAAGCGATTGGTTCTCATCTCCTGGAAGAGATCGAAGGATCATTCGCACCTTAGAAAATACTCTTTCACTCATTACCTCTGATGAACGCCTGAATGCTCAGCACATAGATCTTTTGGAGTCGAACTTTGCTGTCTCTCAGTGCTCTGAGATCCCTATCAACGAAGAAGAAACTGTGAATCCACTGTTTTTCCTGAAGAAACTCGTCCTTGGTCAGGCTTCGAGTGATCCCAATGATAATACCCGCGAGAGATGGGGCCTCCAAGCACCCAATGGCAGTCCTTGCCCTCAGTACTAGAGCCGTCTATCCTAATCTAGATGCTCATACTCTCAAGATTTCTTCTTGGATGCTTTGTTGGATTTCTTGTGCTTCAGCCAAGTGTGGCAGAGTCTTTGAAATTTAAAGACTCTGCTCAGCAGCTTCAGCAAATCACTGTTGCGAAGGACAATTATTCACTGAGCATTCCTGCCTCATGGATTAAGACGGAAACAACCTCGAAGCAGTCTATGATTTCCTTCGAAGCAAAGTCTCCGGATCAAAACACCCATGTGATGGTCATGACTCTCAAGCCCCAGTCACTCACGGCGACCGATATCTTAAATAAAATTGACGGTAGCCATGGAAGAAAAAACTTGCAGAAGATTCCAAGTGGCGACAATTCGATAGCAAAAGGAACTTATCGAATCCAGCAGGATGGAAAAAAAACTTTTGTGATTCAGACCGTTTTGCTGATAAAATACAGAGAACGCGTGTATTACCTCACACACACTCAAGCTGAAGGTCAAAAAGTGAGTTTTTCAGCAGATGATTATTTTAAGCATTTTAAACCGATCCCTTAGTTGATAGGATGAGCATTATGAAGTCAATTTTAGTATCCCTGATGTCTTTAGTTCTCTTTGGCTGTTCTAGCTTTTCTTCAAAGGATGAATCTATGAAAACAGTGGCTCAAGTTGATCTGAAAAAATTTATGGGTGATTGGTATGTCCTAGCAGGTCGATTTACACCTCTTGAAAAAGAAGTTCATAATGCTGTGGAAGTGTATACTTGGAATGAAAAGGAAGAAAGAATCGATATTGGTTTTACTTACAACAAAGGCAGCTTTGATGGAAAAGTGAAATCCATTCCCCAGAAGGGATGGATTCATAATCAAAAAACCAAAGCTCACTGGAAGGTATCTCCTCTATGGCCGCTGAAATTCGATTATCTCATCGTCGGCCTTGCTGAGGACTACTCTTGGACCGCGATCGGCGTTCCTGATCAAAGTTATCTTTGGATTATGGCTAGATCACCGGAAAACCCAGAGGCCACGGTTCAAAAAGCTGTCTCTGCCTTGCAGGCCGTTGGATACAAGTCTGACCAACTCGTTCTAGTTCCCCACAAGAAATAGTTAGACATAATCCACAGAACATTTACCGAAATTCTCAAAATGAGACAAGGCTCTCGTGGTATGATCATGTCATGGGACTCTCTGATGTGTTTCTGGTTCTAACCTTACTCGTGGTCGGTTTCTACTTTATTGCGGGCCATCCTCTTGCGGAGTTTCTCGGCCTAAAGAAGACCTATGACACTTGGGTGGGATTCTCAATCACCCTGAGCTTGTTTACTTTCTTGGCCTTCAACCAGTATATGACCCAAGAAAAGTCCTCCAAAGTTTCAGATTTTTGCGCCAACCAATCTCTCACGCTCTCTTGTTATAAGGTCACCCAAGAGACCTGTGAGGCTGCTTTTGTCTACTACCGTGAGCGCTGCATTCAAAAAATTAGGCCAGAATATGCCCATCGCCCCTCGGCTCTGATTGGTCCCCAAGTGAAAAAATGTATTACTGCGGCTTTTGACCGCTCTTTGAAATTCCAACGCCTCCAACAAAGAAGTCCCGCTTGTGAAGACTTCTTTGCCCACATGGATAGCCCCCGCTTTGCTGGGCCGACTTCCATTCAGAGACACAGTCAAAAATAGGATCCTCGAACAAGGGTTCAATCGCTTTGCAAGTCTTGTAAAAAACAGAGCTTTTGGATATAGAAACAAAAACAACTACCGGCCCTAAATTCAATTGTGAAGTGCTTGTGCTTTTTGATTTTTTTTGCGTTACCCACCGTCGAGTGAGTAGAACCGTAGAATCGAAGAATCAGAATTGGTCGTCTCTACTGGACTCGAACCAGTGACCTTTCCCATGTCAAGGGAACGCGCTACCAACTACGCCAAGAGACGACTTTGAATGGCCCCTGGTTATCCCTAAATCTGAGGCTCTCGTCAAGAGGCTGAACTCTTCAACCCAAAGTTTAAACACGTCCTCAGGACTGTGCTTAATGGCCCAGTTTTCAAGTTTGTCTAAGGCTCGACCTTGGACCCCACAGGGGCGAATCCATTGAAACTGTTGAAGATCATTGCAGCAATTGATAGATAGCCCATGGGTGCTCATCCCTTGCCGCAAACGAACTCCCAAAAATGCAATTTTTCCCCTCTTGGTCTCTAATCCGGCACCATCAGAGTGTTCAGTCGCCACCCCCAGTTTTTCAAGAGTTCCCTGGGTGACACGAAGAAGAAACTCCACCCAAGTTCTTGGCTGAAAGCCCATGTTCTGAAAGTTTAAGATGGGATAAATCACCAACTGCCCGGGATGATGGAGGGTGGCTTGTCCCCCACGGTCTACTTGAACCACAGGGACACGAGAATCCCTCTGGTAAACATCTTCAGAGGTTCCCCGTTTCCCTAACGTAATCACGGCTGGATGTTCAAGACCCAAAACAAGTCCTTTTGAGCCTTCACTAGATCGAACAAATTCGACAGCTCTTTCCTGGCACGCTAAACCATCTCCGAAGGACACAAGGCCCTTCCATTGATAGCGAATTGTTGATGCCCCCCTGTGACTAATAGAGCTCAATTTTATCGTTCTCCTTAAAGCCCGAGCCCGAATGAATGACGGCAATTGATCCGTCTTGTCCAAAATAGGAAATCACTTCCAAAGTACCTTTCAGACGCCCCGGAACACGTCCGATGTAATTCCCAGTTTGAGGATCATAGATATCCTCTCCGTCCTCAGAGACCTTCAAGATATCTCCCACTTGAAGCCCCGAAACTTTACCGACATTGAGGAAGATTCGTTCCCCTTGAATCATTGCAATCCGACCTTCCCAGCTGAGCTTGTCCATCGTACTTGTAATCTGGGGAGTAAAGTCCAAGAACGCTTCTTTTACCAGGTTTTCCATCACATCGGGGTTTGCTGCAAAGAAACGATCTGTATTCACATTTTCAGCCACCCTCATATTGGCCTCTTCCACAGTAACTGTTTTTACGGTGTTGAAAAGCTCTTTACCGCTGCGAACGTTAGCGATTCTCAATCGAACTTTCGCTTCAAAGGTCGTCTTCAATTGTCTAAAGACCCCTACAGGATCCGCCTGTCTCTTCACTTTGAGATCCAAGAGCTGACCTTCCAGCAAAGCGGCAACACCAAGGGGTTGGGCTGCTTTCGCCAGATCAGAAAAATTGTACTGGTTGGAAACGACGTACTTTGAAACATCAAGCTTCAGGTCCTGAGAGTCGATCACAATCAATGACCCCGACTTATTCAGCTCAGAAATAAATTCAGCTCGAGCGTCTTCTCTCCAATTCGCCACTCTTTCGGAATTCGAGTCCAAGAAGGGCAGAATCATCAATCTCTTCCGAGGCTGAGAGTCCTCAGCTTCTTTTAATTCATTCCGAGTCGTGATGGACTTTTGTGGACCTGAGCCCTCTCGACGATCCACTAACTGGCAAGATGCAAGACCAAACACTAAAAGCATTAAAATATACTTCATAACTACCTCTCTGCAGCAACAGCCAGCTCAGCTTCCGAACTAGAAACGACTCTGTACCTGAAAGAACCAACAGCAAAATCACTCAACCTCTTAGCAATTTCTTGAGGGGAAATACTCGAGTCAATTTCAAAAACAACTTCGTCAGCGGTGATCCAACGTTCTCGAACTGACTTAATTTCTCGCACTTTGGATTTCAACACTTCTTTAAAAAGCTCTTGGTTTTGCAACGGCAAACGCCCTCTCACGGATAACCTATACAAGCTCGCATTCAAAGTTCCTTTCTGCCAAGCCTCTAAGACCTGATTCGAAAGATCTTGCGCCACCATATCACTGACTTCTTTCAACTTTCTTTCAATCAAAACTTCTGTGGATCCTCTTTCCACATCGAAGACCCTTACGATCTCAGCAATAGTGCGATTGTTCAAAGCTTGTACAGCTGTCAAACGAAAAGAGACTTGAGCCGTTCCTGAAATCGAAGAACGTTGAGAAGTTTCCAACTCAATAATTCCCCTTACAACTAACTGGCTGCCAAACTTTTGCGCTAAATCTGTTTCTAAATCAATACTGAGAAATCCAGCCTGATAGCTGGTCGGAAGAAATTTATCAAGACCCGTATTCTGTGGCCGCAAAAGATAGAAGTTATTTTTTTGGAAAGCATTTTTAAGAACATTTTCAAAATCCGTCGCCTGCTTCAAAAGAAAATTTGACGACGTTTCGCTTCCCCCTGATCTCCAGTTCAAACTTCGTCCTGCAATCTTGTCTGTCCATTGGATCAGTGGCAACACAATGGGGGTCGAATCCTGCTCATAAAAGAGACCCTGTTCAAGCAGCATGGTCTGCAAGTCATCAACACTGACTCGTAAATTGGTCGTCAGCTTCCACCCTCCGTCGGACAAACTTTGCAGCTCCCCTGATTTTGAAAAAGGAATGTATCTTGCCGAATTACGAATAATTTTTGTTACAATCAAATTTCGATTCCGAGCATATTTAGCTTCACCGATGATTTCTTTTATGAGCTCTTCACTCACTTTAGTCATTGCATCGGACGTTAATTCATTCTTTGCAGCGAGAGGATTTTTCTCTGTGGTTTGATTTTCAACCACTCGATCCACAAGCGTCTTGCCAAAGGACAAACTGGGCGTCAAAACAAATAAAATTGGGACCAATCCTCGAAAGACTCTTTTCATATTTGAGCACTCCCTTCGCTCATATGCACTTTTACAAATTGCGTGCCGCCAAAGTGGGCATGAATACTTTCTAACAACTCATTCGAGATCTGCACTGATTTCACTGAGCTTTCGATATGGACTTCAGTTCCCAGCTCTTTCAGTGACAGCACAAAATCAAGCTGTGTAGAACCTGGAAATTCAGAAAGTAAAGAAACCAGCATCCCGTAGCTTTCCTCTTGAACTTGATCTAAATGAACACTGACCCGCTTCGTCTTTTTCAAGACATCTTCCAAGAGAATAATACTATCGACGATGACTTTGAGAGCACCTTCCTCACTTTCGAGAAGACCGCCAATCAAAACAGGCCTTTCTTCTTTAAGAAAATCACTCACTTTCGCATAGGTGTCAGGAAAAACAACAAGCTCAACAGCTCCTGAAAGATCTTCGAGCTTTGCAAAGGCCATCCGAGTTCCCTTCTTGGTGATGACTTCTCTTGACTCCACAAGAAGTCCACTTAAGACAACTCGCTTCTTGCCCTGGTCTCGGTTTCTTGGATCGTATTTCTTGGGCGCATTGTCTTTCACTTGTTTCGCTTTATGTTCTTCAGCGATCTTTGACAGCGCTTGAACTTGAGCTGTCGTCCAAACAGCTGCCAAATTTTCAAAACCCCTCAGCGGATGATCGCTCAAGTAGAAGCCCAACACTTCTTTTTCGTTGGCCAAAGACAAAGTCCGAGACCAAAGCTTAGCAGCTTCGAGTTTCACTTCTTTCTCTGTAGATTCACCGAGGTCGAAAAGGGACACTTGCCCCATTTCTTTGTCCTTTCGAGATTCCTCCGCGCGGTCCAAGAATTGTGGATAGCCATTCATCAACTGAGCTCGATGATAACCGAAGCGATCGATGGCTCCCGCTTTGATGAGACATTCCACTACTTTTTTATTGAGCTTCTTTGTGTCGACGGTCTCAAAGAATTCACTCAACGAGGAGAACTTCTTGCTCGGGAGTGAATTTCTAGCTTCAAAAATCGCTGTGATCGCATTTTCTCCCACACCTTTGATGGCGCCTAAACCAAAGTAAATTTCTTCTCCGACCACGTTAAAGAGATAATCAGAATAGTTCACATGCGGGGGGAGAACTTTGATTCCCCGTTTTTGAGCGTCTTTCACATATTTGACAACTTTGTCTGTGTCGGAAATCTCCGTACTCAGCAGTGCTGCAAAAAATTCAGCGGGATAGTAATTCTTAAGCCAAGCTGTTTGTGCTGCGATCACACAATAAGCAGCTGCGTGTGATTTGTTGAATCCGTAATCGGCAAACTTCGCCATTAAGTCAAAGAGCTCACCGGATTTCTTTTCATCAAAGCCTTTTTCTTTTGCACCTTTGAGGAAACGTTCCCGGTGCTTATCCATTTCTTCTTTGATTTTTTTACCCATAGCTCGGCGAAGCATGTCGGCTTCACCCAGGCTATAGCCAGCAATTTGCGAAGCGATTGCCATGACTTGCTCTTGATAAACCATGATCCCGTATGTCTCCGCCAAAGAATCTCGCATTTGTTCAAAAATGTATTCGACAGGCGCTTCTCCGTGCTTTCGCTTTGCAAAGTTTGGGATTTCTGCCATGGGACCAGGTCGATACAAAGCATTGATCGCCGTGATATCTGCAAAACTCGTCGGACGAATCATGCGAATGGCTTGAGTGATCCCTTCCCCTTCGAACTGGAAAATCCCCGCTGTATCTCCTCGGGACATAATTTCATAGATCCCCGGATCATGAAGAGAGATATCTTGTGTCGTGATTTCTTTTCCTCGGTTCGCTTTAATCAATCTCAGGGCATGAAAAATATGAGTGAGAGTTTTAAGCCCCAAAAAGTCGAACTTGATTAGACCCATTTTTTCAGCGTGTTTCATATCGTACTGAACCACGTTTTCGCCATCGGCCCCTTTGTACAAGGGTGCATGATCAAGAAGTTTCCCATCGGCGATGATCACCCCCGCCGCATGAATCCCCGCATGGCGAACGAGACCTTCCACTCTTTGCGCCAAATCCAAAAGTGTATTCACTTGCGGATTCATTTCCATGGCTTCTTTGAGCCTTGGTTCTTCAGCAAAAGCTTTCTCGAAAGTCATTCCCGGTTTTTCAGGGACCAGCTTTGAAACTTGATCCACATCCGCAAAGGACATTCCTAAAACGCGACCCACATCTTTAATTGCAGCTTTTGGAGCGAGCTTTCCGTAAGTGATAATCTGAGAGACTGAGCCTTCACCATACTTTTGGGTGACATATTGAATGACTTCTTGACGACGATCCTGGCAGAAGTCGATATCAAAATCCGGCATGCTGATACGCTCAGGATTTAAGAAACGTTCGAACAGGAGACTGTATGGAACCGGATCAAGATCTGTGATCTTGAGTGAAAAAGCCACAAGACTTCCTGCTCCAGATCCCCGACCAGGTCCCACAGGAATACCATTTTTCTTGGCCCAATTAATAAAGTCCGCAACGATCAAAAAATAGCCGTTGAAACCCATACGATCGATCACAGAAAGCTCATAAGCTAACCGCTGACGATACTTCTCCTTATTTGCTTCAGAGATTTCCTCTCCCCGAGCTGCTGCTTCCTGAAAACGTTCCTGAAGACCAGCTGTTGATTGAGCTTCAATTTCTTCTCGTAAACTTCGCCCTTCTTGCGTTGGGAAGCTGGGTAAATGGTAAATCGCCTTTCCATTGTCATCTTTCAGTTTGAATTTCACTTGGCAACGCTCATTCACTTGCAAAGTGTTTTCAATGGCTTCAGGAATATCCGCAAACAAGGACTTCATTTGCTCTGTGGATTTGAGATAGAACTGATCACTTCCGAGACGGTAACGACTTTCATCTTGAAGTGTTTTATTCGTTCCAATACAGATCAGAACTTCTTGAGCAATCTGATCATCTTGATGCAAGTAATGGACATCATTCGCTGCGACCAAGGGGACACCTGTGATTTTGGAAGCTTCTATCAGAAACGCCCCAAGTTCCTTCCATTCCGGAAGCCCCGTGCGATTAATTTCCAAATAGAATCGGTCTTGAAATAAGGCTTTGAGCTGACGAATCTTCTCGAGAGCTTTTTCAGGCCCCTCTGTCAGAAAACTGTGCGCCACTTCCCCTTTAATTCCACCACTCAAACACAAGAGGTTTTCGTTGTGCTTTTCAAGAACTTCGTAATCGATTCTTGGTTTGTAATAGAACCCTTCCCGGTAGCCGATGGTCGAAATCTCACACAGGCTTTGATACCCTTTGAAATTCTGTGCAAGTAAGACCAGCCGAGTGTTGGGTTTATTCACTTCATTGCGATCCTGAGTTTTATGAAAACGCCCTTGTGGGGCTATGTAAGCATCAATTCCAAGAATCGGATTAAGCCCTATATCTTTGGCTGCAAAATAAAATTCAATGGCTCCGAACATGTTTCCATTGTCGGTGAGCGCAACGGCCGGCTGACCGTACTCGGCTGATTTCTTCACCAGGGATTTGAGCCGGACAGAACTTTCCAGCAGTGAATATTCAGAATGAACATGCAAGTGAACAAAACTCATACTGATTACTCCCACTCAATGGTCGCTGGAGGTTTGCTTGTCACATCATAAACGACTCTTGATATCCCTCGCACTTGGTTGGTGATCTGATTTGAAACGTCTCTTAAGAACTCAAACTCAAAAGGAAACCAGTCTGCAGTCATCCCGTCTTGACTTGTGATCGCTCTGAGAGCAAGAACCTGCTCATAGGTTCTGCCATCTCCTTGGACTCCCACCGTTCGCACAGGAAGAAGCACACAAAAAGCCTGCCAAATTTTGTCGTACAAACCATGATCTCGAAGATGATTGATAAAAATAGCATCAGCTTCGCGAACCAGTTTCAAACTCGTTTCATTCACTTCACCGATGATTCGAATACTGAGTCCAGGACCTGGAAACGGATGTCTCCCCAAAAGCTGATCACTAAGACCCAACTCTTTTCCGATTTTACGAACTTCATCTTTGAAAAGTTCGCGGACAGGTTCGATCAGCTTCAGTTTCATTTTTTCAGGTAAGCCACCCACATTGTGGTGAGATTTGATCGTCTGACTCGGGCCGCCTTTCGAAGAAAAGCTTTCAATCACATCCGGATACAACGTCCCTTGAGCCAACCAACAAATATTATGTTTCTTCAAATCCTCAGAAGTCACTTTTTCAAACACATCGATAAAGGTTTTTCCGATCGCTTTTCTCTTGGCCTCAGGATCCGTCAATCCCTTCAGAGCCTTTAAGAAATCTGCTTGAGCATCGACACCGCGGATATTGAGATCCAGTTGCTTGTAATTCTCAAGGACTGAATCGTACTCATTTTTTCTGAGCAGCCCATTATTCACAAACACACAGTGGACTCGATCTTTCCCTAAAGCTTTTGTGAGCAAGGCTGCGACCACTGATGAATCCACTCCTCCTGAAAGCGCACACAGCACATGCTCACTGGGAGGAACTTGAGTTTGCGCTTTTTCAATCAGCTCTTTGACAATATGAGGAGGATTCCAATCTGTTTCGGCTTGGCAGAGGTCGAGCACAAAGGATTTCAAAATTTCAGAGCCTTGCTCGGTGTGAGCCACTTCAGGATGAAATTGCACCGCCCAAACCCGGTTCGATTTCATCGCGGCGGCATGACCAGATTCACTGCGAGCGTTAATCACAAAGCCTGGCGGAGGATTTTTCACAACATCACCATGACTCATCCAAACTTTTTGAAGCTGGGGAAGACTTCCAAAGGACTCGTCCCAACGCACGACGTTGGCTCCGTACTCACGAGTGGAGGAAGGGGTGACTTCACCTCCAAGCTCCTTCGCAATCAATTGCATGCCGTAACAAATCCCCAAAAGAGGAGCTACTCTTAACAACTCACTCACATTTCTTTGAGGTGACTCTTTCTCGTAAACCGAACTCGGTCCTCCGCTCAAAATAATTCCTTTTGGCCTAAACGCCTGAATCTTCTCTAAACTGTAGTCAAAGGGATGGATCTCAGAAAAGACACCGATCTCTCGCAGACGACGAGCAATCAACTGAGTCAGCTGAGAACCAAAATCTAGAATCAGAAATCTTGATTCAGACATCCCGTCTACTCCAACCTGTAATTCGGAGCTTCTTTAGTGATGCTCACATCGTGCACGTGACTTTCGCGAAGACCTGCCGAGGTGATCTGCACCCAGCGTGGATCTTTCTGAAGTTCTCGGATGGAGTTAGATCCTAAATAACCCATCCCTGCTCGAAGCCCACCTACCAATTGATGAATGACCGCACTGACGGATCCTTTGAACGGGACACGTCCTTCAATTCCTTCAGGCACTAATTTTTCGTTTTCCACATCCATCTGCGCATAGCGATCTTTAGACCCTAAAGACATCGCACCTAAGCTTCCCATCCCTCGGTACAATTTGTAAGTGCGCCCTTGAAACAGAATCGTTTCACCAGGCGACTCCTCAGTTCCCGCCAGCAGATTTCCAATCATCACAGTGTTAGCACCCAAAGCGACCGCTTTCGTCAAGTCGCCTGAAAATTTAATGCCACCATCGGCAATGATCGTTTTTCCACGACTGCGAGCGACTTTTGAACACTCCATGATCGCTGAGATCTGCGGCATTCCTACGCCAGCCACCACTCGTGTGGTGCAAATACTTCCAGGTCCCACGCCCACTTTCACCACATCGGCACCGGCATCAAACAGGGCGGTTGTCGCTTCTGCGGACACCACATTGCCAGCTGCAATGATCACATCTTTAAATTTTTTAGCGCTCGTTCGGACCATTTCAAGAACATTCTTTGAGTGCCCATGGGCTGTATCCACAACCAACACATCCACTCCTGCCGAAGCCAGAGCTTCAGCTCTTTCTTGAGCCTCTTTACCCACTCCCACCGCCGCCCCCACAAAAAGTCGGCCATAGGAATCTTTAGTCGCTTGAGGAAAGTTTTCAGACTTTTCAATATCCTTGATGGTGATCAGTCCTTTGAGAATTCCCTTTTGATCCACCACAGGAAGTTTTTCGATGCGGTGTTTTTGTAAGATTTGCTTGGCTTGCGCCAACGTTGTGCCAACTTTGGCAGTGATCAAACCCTCTGAAGTCATCAGATTTCTGACTGGCTGATCAAACTTTGTTTCAAACCGCAGATCCCGATTTGTCAGAATTCCAACAAGCTTCCCTTTGATTGTGATAGGCACTCCAGAAATCGAGTATTTTTTCATGAGTTCTAAAGCTTCCCTAACGGAAGCCTCAGGCCCTAAAGTGATGGGATCAAGGATCATCCCACTTTCATACTTTTTCACTTTCTCAACTTGAAAAGCTTGGCTCTCAATCGAAAGATTTTTATGAATGATCCCAAGGCCACCGAGCTGAGCCATCTTTTGCGCGACTTTATGCTCAGTGACGGTGTCCATAGCACTTGAAATGATAGGAATCTGAAGCTGCTTGCCTCGCGCAAATTCTGAGGCTGTCGAAACATCACTGGGTGTGACTTCAGAAAATCTTGGCACTAAAAGCACATCATCAAAGGTCAAAGCGAGCTCGAATTTGGATTCGGTTTTAGCCACAGATCCCCCTCTTCACAGGGGCTAAATATAGCAAAAAAACCCTCCGAAAGTGGACTGCTTTAGCAGAAAGAAACCTTCATGACGCACGTCTTAAGGCTGCGGCTGATACCAGGAAGAATAGAGTAAATAATTATCCGCCGATTTCTCGAGGAGAGCGACTTCTTCATCCGTCAAAGATCGCTTCACTTTCGCGGGCCTTCCGACCACTAAGGACCGCGGCGGGATCTCTGTGCCTTCCACTAGAAGACTTCCAGCTCCAATCAGGCAGTGCTCCCCAATTTTACAATGATCCATCACGATAGATCCCATTCCGATAAGACTTCCACGACCAATATGACACCCATGAAGCATCACCTGGTGACCAATGGTAACCCGGTCTTCGAGGCAGACTCCGGCCTGAGTCTCATAAGTTCCATGAATCACAGACCCGTCTTGGATATTCACTTCTCGGCCGATACGAATCGGAGCCACATCCCCCCGAATCACCACATTAAACCAAACCGAAGATTTCTCGCCAATCTGAACATCGCCAACAATAACAGCTTGAGCCGCGACAAACGCGGAAGCGTCGACGGCCGGTTTAAAACCGCGGACAGGGATAAGCTGTGACCTCATTGAATATACCCTCGGTTTTTTTGATCGAGCACTTGTGCCAGCTGCAACCCTTGAGTCAGAGTTTCCAAATTTGCTTTCAGCACTTTTGACTTCTGCATGAACTCTTGAGTGGCATAGATTTGGACGCCCAAGTGAAGCACCGCGGACATTGCTTCATCAGCTCGCATTTTGTAGCTGCCATACTGAGGATGACCTTCGAAATACAAACGCAGATACTGCAAGGAGCCTTTAATTTCCACAAAGACACATCGAGAAACCTGTATGTTTAAGCTTTCAAGAACCCACTGCGTGAATTTATGCGGACTGATTGGAGCAATGCTCTGGTTAGACTGAGTGAGAGTGACTCCTGCCTCCAGTGCTGTTAGCGGAACTGGCAAAGTCAGGTTCTTTTCTTCGTTTTTAAGAATTAGAGTTGGCCGGTCAGCGTCAGCATTCATACTGATCCCCATGGGCTTCAGCTGAATCAAATCTTCTTCACGGAAAGCATTTTCTTCAAAGTGCTCAGCAGAAAACTTAAATGCGAAATCATTTTCAAAATCAGATCTCATGCGTGCAAATCCTGAGTTGATAAGATCTCCCCGCGCAGCGTGTTCGGAAATGCTTGAAGAACTCTCACTGGTAGTGTCTTTCCAATCATCGAGGCGTCCCCAGCCAAATGCAGAAGTTTGTTCTGAGTGGATCTGCCTGAGACGGTCTTTCGTTTCTCATCGTATTTTTCAATCAAAACTTCGAGAATCTGACCTTCATAACGCTTCACTAATTTCATCGCCATTTCATCATGGGCTGCAAATAATCTTTGTAAGCGCTCTGACTTGACGGGCTCGGGAACCTGATCCTCAAATTTAGCGGCTTTGGTGAATGGTCTTGGCGAATACATAAAAGCAAAAATAGTTTCAAAACCCACTTCTTGAACCAAAGAAATGGTGTCCTCGAATTCAGCTTCTGTTTCACCAGGAAAGCCTACAATGATATCTGTTGACAGTACAACGTTCGGGATCGATTTTTTGATCATCGAAATTCTTTCTAAATACTGCTCCCGTGTATAACCTCGGTTCATCCGCTCGAGGATCTGAGAATTCCCCGCCTGGAATGGCAAATGGATGTACTCACAAACCACCGGTTGATTTCGGTACATCACATCCACGAGCTTTTGGTTAAAATCCTTCGGATGAGATGTTGTATAGCGCAAACGCTGAACCCCCGACTCTTGAGCGACTTTTTCGATGAGATCTGCAAAGTCGGCTCCGCAGTCTGATTTGTAAGAGTTCACGTTTTGACCCAACAGAGTGATTTCTTTCACTCCTCGTTTGACTAATTTTTTTGCATCTTCCAAGACATGAACCATGGGGCGAGATTTTTCGCGGCCACGAGTGTAAGGCATCACCCAGAAAGTGCAAAAGTTATCGCAGCCCTTTGTGATATTCACAAAGGTGGAAACACCCGGATTTCTCACCAACGTCTCGACATGATAAGGCGCTCGGTGTTCGAATTTGGCGTTCACTTGCCGCTCTTTGCTTTCGATCGCCCTGAACACAAGCTCTGGCAGCTGATCGATCGTGTCAGTGCCGAAAACAAAATCAATCATGGGCGCACTCTTCATGAGGTTGTCTTTTTCTTGTTGGCCCACGCAGCCCCCCACTCCAATTTTTAAATGGGGCTTTTGCTCTTTGAGTTTTCGATAAGTCCCGACTTCGGAGTAGACTTTGTGAACTGGCTTCTCGCGGATTGAACAAGAGTTGATGATGATTAAATCAGCTTGATCCGCCGATGTGACCGGAGTGAAATTTGCCATTTCGAGCAAGCTGTACATCCGCTCGCTGTCGTTCTCGTTCATCTGACAGCCGTAAGTAGAGATATAAACGCCATTCTTTTCAGATGTTTGCACCGGATTTTCCTTATTGTGTCAAAAAGCTAGCTGGGTTATAGAGAAGGGCTGAAAAAGTGTCAATTCAAAGCCAAAGGATCCTCAATGAAACCTCGTCTGAAAACTTCAAAAAAATGGACTGCTTTCCCTGAAGAGTACAGAACTCAAATCGAAGATGTTTTCCGACAAGAGTTTTCTGAAAAACTGGGTCAATCCAAGCTGATCGTTGATGGGCGCATTTATCCCGAAGAGATTGTGCTTCGCGTTGGCTTTCTTGAAAAAGGGCGTATTGTTCAAAATAACTTCGAAGCTTCAGCCACTTACAAAGCTGAGGGTAACGATGCCATGGATAACATGGCCAACTGTATCGATGCCGTAGCCAGCATGATGAGCGACTTTTTCCAAGCAGGTGAAGAAGGCATCGAATTTCCCCTCAGCTGGCAAGAGTACGAATTTGAAGGTCGAAAAATCTGGCTCCAATTCTCGACTGAGAATTCCGACTTAGAAAAAGAAGCCGATCGCATTTTAGGTATGGATCAATCCAGCCTTGTGAACGAAGAAGAGGAATCTGACGATCTCTACGAACAAGAGCCTGGAGAGATCAATGAACCCTCGATGTTTTCAGGTAAAGGGAAGAAAAAAAAGAAAGAAGAGATGCACTAAAAGCGAGAAGAAGAGTCTTAGTACTCTTCTTCTTCACCCATTCCTGCAGACTCACCCATGCCGCGAATTTCGTCGGCAAAGCTCTGAGAATCATCTTCAAATTCACTTTCAAGACCACTTTCATCGATTTCCAACTCTGCAATGGCTGCCAAAAAGTCTTTCTCCGTACGAAGGTCTTTTTTGATCATTTCTAAGAATTTATCTGGATATCTCGAAGTGAGTTCTTCCACGTACCTTTCGAGCTTTCCGTCTTGCAAAATTTTGCGGCGAACTTGAATTTTCTTCCAAAGCAACAAATAGTGGTAACGGCAATAACCCTCCACGGTGGCTGCTTGGTCACAATCCCGAACGCGGCAAAGCCTTCGACCTTCAGCATCGGTCAAAATCACTTCTTCATCAGAATCTTTTTTCATTTCTGAAGAAACAGTAATTTCGATTTCCGTCTCTTCTTCTTCAATCACTTCTACTTCATCAAACTCAGAAAGATCAGGGATCTCTTCAGCCCCAAGATCCTCATCTCCGGCAAGAAGATCCTCATCTTCGAACTCAACATCTTTCTTCTTACCTTTTTTGGCGGCCTTTTCTTTTCTAGGAGCTTTCTCAACTTTCCCCGATTTTGGCTCTGGCTTCACAGGAGCAGCTTCCACTTTGACTACAGACTTTGCCGCTTTTGTCGCCATTTTCACGACAGACTTTGCCAAATCTTTAAATGTGGGTTTTGACGCAGAAGCTTTCTTCGCCGAAGTTTTGGCTGTATCCTTTGCCTTCTTCGCCGCAATTTTTGCAGGCGATTTCGATGACTTAGCCACTGACTTTGATTCTTTTTTCGTTTCTTTTTTGGGTGCCGTTTTGCTTTTTGCTTTTGCCATAGGTGAGGCATCGTTGAACGAATTTTAGCCCACTGTCAAGTGCTTACCGTACTTGGATAGAACCTTCTTCAGCTCGGACCGTGATGGTTCCTTTAGCATTTCCACCGCTAAAGCGGGATCTCACTGTTTTCTGAGCAGCTTCTCGACTCACTTTGATGGAAGCAGGAACCAAAATCTCACCATCATTCGCGGTCAAACTCAAATACGGACCCTGACCTGCAGGAATTTGAACAGTGACTCTCCCGGATTTAGTTTTCACATTCATCTCGGTTTCCGGCGCATAAATGAGACTCACTGCACCTTCCATCGACTGACCATCCACTCGCCCAATAAAGCTTTGAACCGAAGCTTGCCCTTTCAGCAGGTCAAAAGAAATTGTTCCTGAACTTCCAACCACTTTCATCTGATTTCCCGCTTGCTGAATGTTCATGTTACCTTTCACTTTTTCGAGAAAGGTCTCACCCGAGAAGTTTTCAATTCTGAGATCTCCCATGTGCTGCTTTACAGAAACATTAGCTGAATAAGAATCCACAGCTAGAGTTCCCGTTGAATCTATGACTTGAAGGTCTCCGCGATGCAAACTGACCAGACTCGAACTGGCTGAGGAATTTTGAATCAAAACTTTAGCTTTCTGCGCTGTGACCGAGAGCTCCTGAGACCATTTTTGCACAGCAAGTGCACCTTCCCCGAGAAAAACTTCCGTTTTTAGTGGACTTCCGTTGATCTCAAAACTGATTTTTTTGGAAGACCCTGCTGTAAAAAGACCTGATTTTTCAGTCTTCATCGACAAAATCAAAGTGCTATTTTTTTTTTCAATTTTCAAGAGTTCACTCAGATCCGCAGCGCTGATAAGGCGCAAACCTCGGCTCCCAGGACTACCCACTAATTGTAAAGAAGCTTCGGGGATCTGGAGTTCAATCCTTTCAATACCCGAAATGGGAAGCTCCAAAGAAACTGCATTCTGAGCACGAGCAGCCGATTCACCAAACACGACCAAAGATGCTGTAAAAATGGCTCTGAGTTTCACGGGTTGACTCCTTGTGAAAAAGAGTGTGCCTTAGGCTCCGAAGACATTCAAGGAGATGGTTATGGAAAAAGTTGTCATTGCTTCAGCGGCAAGAACCCCAGTCGGAAGTTTTCAAGGCTCTCTCTCTCAACTAGCCGCACCAAAATTAGGTGCCATCGCTATCAAAGAAGCTCTCCAAAGAGCTCAGTTAAAACCTGATGAAGTGCAAGAATGCATCATGGGGGAGGTTCTCACTGCGGGGGTCGGGCAAGCTCCCTCACGTCAAGCTGCGATTTACGCCGGTCTTTCCACAGCGACCCAGTGTTTGACGATCAATAAAGTCTGCGGTTCTGGCCTCAAAGCCGTGATGCTCGCTGCTGACTCGATCGCCCTAGGCCACATTCAAATCGCGGTGGCTGGCGGCCAGGAATCAATGACATTGGCCCCCCATCTTCTGGAAAACTCTCGCTCTGGTTACCGGATGGGCGGAGCACAAATGACTGATTCCATGATCAAAGATGGCCTTTGGGATCCTTACAACAACTGGCACATGGGGAATGCGGCCGAATTATGTGTGAAAGAGTATCAATTCACTCGCGAGCAGCAGGATCAGTTCGCCATCGAATCTTATAAAAAGGCCCAAACAGCCAACCAAACGGGCGTCTTTAAAGCAGAAATTGTGCCTGTAGAAATTCAAGATAAAAAAGGTTCCGTCATGATCACTCAAGATGAAGATCCTTTTAAAACAAACTTTGACAAAGTCCCGTCATTGAAACCTGCTTTCGACAAATCAGGCACAATCACTGCGGCCAATGCTTCCAAAATCAATGATGGCGCGGCAGCTCTTGTCCTGATGAGCGAAAAAGTGGCGCAGTCCAAGGGCCTTCAGCCTCTGGCAAGGGTTGTGGCCTCTGCGACTTTTGCGCAAGATCCAAAGTGGTTCACCACCGCTCCCGTAGGTGCGATTAAATCGGCCCTGACAAGAGCAGGACTCTCGGTGGATCCAATTGCCTTGTGGGAAATCAATGAAGCTTTTGCCAACGTGACGATGGCGGCGATGAAAGAACTGAACATTCCAGCCAACAAAGTGAATATTCACGGCGGTGCCATTGCGATTGGCCACCCTATTGGCGCGAGTGGCGCTAGAATCCTGACGACTCTTTTGTATGCGCTCAAAATTCACTCAAAAAAATATGGCCTTGCGACTTTGTGTATTGGTGGCGGTGAAGCTGTAGCTCTGATTGTGGAGGCACTGTGAGCCCGCAAAAAAATCCCAAAGTCTATGCCAACGCCAAAGAAGGCATCGCCGGTGTCGCCGATGGGATGACAATGATCCTCGGGGGCTTTGGTCTTTGTGGAATTCCTGAAAATGCCATTCTCGCACTCAGAGATTCTGGCGTAAAGAATCTGACGTGTGTTTCTAACAACGCAGGGGTGGATGATTGGGGACTGGGACTCCTTCTTCACACTCGTCAGATCAAGAAAATGATTTCTTCTTATGTGGGCGAAAACGCAACTTTTGAAAAACAATTTCTATCAAAAGAACTGGAAGTGGAGCTTTGCCCCCAGGGCACTTTGGCAGAAAGAATTCGTGCCGGCGGAGCTGGGATTCCAGCTTTCTACACTCCAACAGGTGTGGGCACTCTGGTCGCTGAAGGTAAAGAAACCAAATCTTTTGAAGGGCGGGAATATGTTCTTGAAAAAGCGATTAAGGGTGATTTTGCATTTGTGAAAGCTTGGAAAGGCGATAAGTTTGGAAATCTAATTTTCAGAAAAACTTCTCGTAATTTCAATCCGATGGTGGCCACCGCTGGTAAAATCACAGTGGCAGAAGTCGAAGAACTTGTCGAAATTGGTGAACTCGATCCTGATCAGATTCATGTACCGGGTGTTTATGTCCAGAGGATTTTTCAAGGCTTCAACTATCAGAAACGCATTGAACAAAGAACCGTTCGCGCAGGAGGACAGTAATGCCCCTCAATAGAGATCAGATCGCAAAGAGAATCGCTGAAGAAGTCGAAGACGGATTCACTGTGAATTTAGGAATTGGAATCCCAACACTGGTCGCTAACTTCATTCCTCAAGATAAATTCGTCATGTTTCAAAGTGAAAACGGTTTGCTTGGAATGGGACCTTTTCCCTTTGAAAATCAAATTGATCCGGATCTGATCAATGCTGGCAAACAGACTGTCACTGCCGTTCCGGGTGCAAGCTTCTTTTCATCGGCAGAGTCTTTTGCCATGATTCGGGGTGGACATGTGGATTTGACAGTTCTCGGCGCGATGGAAGTGGATGAAACTGGCAGCATTGCCAATTGGATGGTCCCCGGGAAAATGGTTAAGGGCATGGGTGGCGCCATGGATCTTGTAGCTGGTGCTCAGCGAGTGATCGTGGCCATGCAACATACAGATAAAGAGGGAAACAGCAAGCTCCGAAAAAAGTGCACTTTACCTCTGACCGGTAAAAACTGTATCCACAAAGTGGTCAGCGATTTGGGTGTCTTTGATCTTACTCCTGAGGGATTTCTCCTTTTGGAAAGAGCAGAAGATGTCACGGTGGAACAAATAGAGAAGTTCACAGAAGGTCGACTGCGCTTGGGGAGCCAAATCCGTGTCTTACCAGTGAAGTAAGTAGAGCTAGACCTAGGTTTGTGTTAGAGAATCGTTTCATGACACGCAAAGCGGAGCTGTTAAACTAAGGCCATGTCTGACGGAACCAAAAAAGTCGAAAAAGATCACTACCTTTTCCGAGAAGGTGACCCTCCTGATGCTTTGTATGTCATCAAGGCAGGTAAGCTTGCTGTTGTAAAAACAAAAGCAAGTTCTGAAATCGTTCTGGCAGAACTTGGTCCCGGACAGATGGTTGGTGAAATGGCTTTCTTTGATGGAAAGCCCAGATCTGCCGGCGTGAGAGCAGTGAAGGAATCTGAAGTGATCGTCCTCCCCTACAAGTCTCTTCACGCCCAATTTGCTCAGTTTCCTGAATGGTCAAAAGCCATCATCAGAACGGTCAATGAGAGCTTGCGGAATGCTAATCAGAAAATCAAACAGCTCGAAAAAAGTGACCAAGAAGGCGAATTGTTTCCCCCTCACACTATCACAAAACTCGTTTCCATTCTCAACCTTGTCGGTACTAAATATGGAAAACAGTCTGAAGAAGATAAGGGTTTAGTTCTCCCTGGAGGCGTTCTTCGAAATTACACCATTCAGGTTTTTCAAGAACCCACTCACAAAATGCAAAAATTGATGAATTCCCTGATGGAACAAGGACTCTTGAAAGTTGAAGACATCGGTGAAGGTCGACAAAAAATTGTCCTCTACAACCCAGAGCTTCTTTACCATTTTGTGGAATGGTTAAATGATTGGCTTTTCAAAAAAGAAAAAGACCGCGTCACAGTGAAAGAAGAGTCCCTTAAAATTTTGCAAGGCGTGATTCACTTTTGCAAAAAATCAACACCCGATGAAAAAGGCCTGGTGAAACTAAAGCTCACAGAGCTGCAGAATGAATCCATGAGAGAGCTTGGATACCTTATCAAAGTGGAAGAAACTTTACCGTTAGTAGAACTCAATCTCATGGGTGATCACGTGATAGAAGAATCAGGTGTCTACTCATTGATAAAGATCGCAGAACTTGAAAAGGTGGTACCCTTTTGGTCAATTATTTACACGCTCAAAAAAATCGCCCGTTAGTTCCTTTATTGCTCATCATCCTTCTTCCAATGATGACGGGATGTTCTCGAACTGATCTAGCCCTTAAGTACGCTGACACTTTTGTGGCGCTTGAAATCAAAGATCAGTTTGATCTCTCAGGGAATCAAAAAGACAAAGCTGAAGACCTCAGCACAAAGCTCACTGACGATCTCAAAAAGGAATTTTTACCTCTTGTTTCAGATGAGCTAAGAAATCTCTCGAAAGAAATCGATTCTCTGGATGCTGCACAAGCAAACGCCTTTTTAAAATTGAAAGCAGAACGATTTAGATCCATCGGTGTTCAATTTTACCCTTTAGTTGCTCGTCAAATGGTGGCTTTTTCAGAAATTCTCACTGAAAGGAATTGGAAAGCTTTTAAAACCAATTTTGAAGAAAGAAACCAAGAAATTCTCAGCGATACAAAGAAGAGTCGCACAACTGACAACTTGGAATTTTTCATCGGAAGCCTCACCCCAGAGCAAGAAAAATTAGTAGATGAATTTACAAGTCTATTCCCACAGAGGAGGGACTTGAGAGTTCAAAATCGAATCCATAGTCTTGCTGAATTTGAAAAAACCATGGGCTCGTTCTCCCCTAAGAGCTTTAAAGAAGCAGCTCTGCTATTTCTTGAAAATCCCCAAAGATACCAGCTCAAAAAAAATGAGGAGGCTTGGAAATCAAGAGAGCAAGCTTTGATTGAATTGCTCGAAAAAGTTTTTCGGATAATGACTCCAAAACAAAAAAATCACTTCAAAGAAAAGTGCCAAGAGCTGGCCCTGCAACTTTTGCGTTAGATGGAAGATTCTTTCTGACAGCGGAGAGGGATCTCACTATCTGCCAGACGCTCAAATCCTTCGCCACCTAAAGTGAAAATGTAGATATTGTTCGTCTTTGCACCGTCTAAAATTGGCTGACCCAGGGTCATAACGACTTTATCTCCAGTTTTTGCAAGGCCATACTGGATCAGCATGCGCTCGACTTGGCTGGTCACATCTTCAAGAGTACTATATCCACCAATGAGCAATGTTTGAATCCCCCAAACTAACTCTAACTTGTTTAATGCTGAAATATTGTCAGTCACGGCAACAATGCGCGAGCGCGGACGAAATCCAGAAATAATATTTGCGGTTCTTCCGGTCGTCGATAAACACACAATCACTTTAGCATCTAGCTTCAAAGCGCTCAATGAAGCACTGGCAGCAATAGCTCCAGCAACACTTAAGAATTCGTTCTCCAGCGAGATTTTATAATAGCGATCTGTATTCTGCTCAACCTCACGAATAATTTCATTCATGGTTTGGATGCATTTAAATGGATACTTCCCACTGGCTGACTCTGCCGAAAGCATCAGTGCATCGGAGCCATCCAACACCGCGTTGGCCACGTCGGTGATTTCTGCCCGAGTGGGACGAGGATTCTCGACCATACTTTCGAGCATTTGAGTCGCTGTGATCACTGGCTTGTTCAATTGATTGCAAAGTTTGATGATTCGTTTCTGGATTTCCGGCAGGCGCGATTGTCCAACTTCGACAGCAAGATCTCCGCGAGCGACCATCACCGCATCTGAGAGCCTCACAATTTCTTCAAGATTGTCGATGGCTTCAATCATCTCGATCTTAGCGCAAATTTTAGTTCCTGGATTCTTAGCTTCAATCAACTCTCTAAGCTTTCGGATGTCTTTAGCATGCCTCACAAAACTGAGAGCCACGTAGTCCACATTGTTGGCAAGTCCGAATTCAAGATCTTCTAGATCTTTCGCGGTCAAACAGTCCACATGCAAAGTGACACCTGGCAAGTTCATTCCCTTACGATCCTTGAGAAAGCCCCCGTAAATCACTTCAGCGAGCACCTCATCACCACTCACAGAAAGAACTTTGAGCTCCAAAAGACCATCATCCAGCAAGATCTTCACTCCAGGTTTTACCGACTGCGCAAGCTCAAGAAAATCAGAGGGAATTAATCCAGGGCGCCCCATCACTGATTTCATAGTGATTGTGACTTGCTCTCCGACTTTGAGCTCAATCTTCCCACTCTCAAATTTACCGACGCGAATTTTAGGACCTTGAAGATCCTGCAGAACAGTGATGGGAGCCTTCAGTTTCTGCGAAAGCTTTCTGATCCGCTGAATGACTTTAAGGTGATCCTCATGTGATCCGTGACTAAAGTTCAATCGCGCGACATTCATTCCCGAGCGAATAGCTCTCTCCAGAGATTCTTCAGCCTGAGTTGATGGGCCAATCGTTGCAACAATTTTAACACGCCGATCAGCTAACATACTAAGTTCGCTTCGATACGTTCACACGAGAAGCGAGTGAACTCATTTGCTCATGATGCCGGCGCTCGAGACGCTCGATGTCCTTCTGATGAACTTCTTCAAGCTGACTCATTTTCATTTCGAACTTCTGATTCTGACCAGTCTGATCTGCCTGGTGAGCTTTCTGGAGCTGACTTATTCTTGCCTCATAGGTATCTTTTTGTCGTTTTAAATCTGAGCGTCTTTGTTCTTCCATTTTCTCTAACTTCGAGTCGTAATTATTCAAGGCTTCCCTCAGCTTTGTTTCATACTTCACTTCCGTATTCTTAAGCCTATCATCCATACGACTGTAAGTATCCTTTAATGAATCCAGATGCGCCTCTCTTTGGGAGACAAGATTCTCCTGATAGTCTGTGCGCAATTGATCTAAATTGTTTCTATGAAGCTTCTCTTGATTAATTTGAGCTTTGTTAGTCACAGTCATCACCTTATCGATACGCTCTTGTGACTTGTTCCTTAAATGATCTTCGCTGGCTTTCGCTCGAGTCACCAACTGGTCCCGATCTTGACGGTGCTGCATATCTTTCACGTTCTGCTTCAGGCGATTGTCTTGATTGACGTCAGAAATTAACTTATCTGTCTTCTCAAGAATTTTGTCCACTCGCTCATGAGCCACCTCCATGGCCTCAGCTTGAGTCTGGTCCCGTTGTTTATTGACAACATCCATGCGCTTTTCGTACGCCTCAACCAAATTGTCCCTTTCAATATTTCTAATACGCCGATTGGTGATCATATCGATGATGCGATCGTTCTGAGATTGTCGTGAGCTGACTGTCGCAACTCTGACCTCGCGGTCAAGCCTCTCTGCCGTTTGATCCTTCAGATAATTGTAAGCATTCTGGAGCTCTTCGAGTTTTTCATTAGTCGCTTTTTCGAACCGATCTGCCATCCGACGACGTTCCCCTTTCAACATCTCGTCTCTACTGGTCATCACAGCACCATGGCTCTTCTGACTTTCATTATAAATAGACTCCCAATTTGAATTAACGCGGTCTAAATTTTGGCGATTGAGTCGATCTTGCTCTTTGATTCTATTCTCAAGTGTATTCCGAGTGAGCTTTGAGTTTCGTTCAGAAGTACCTAGTCGCGTATCACGATCCTCTAAAAGTGCATTCATCTCATCGGAGTGTTTTTCATTAAGTCTTCTTCGCTGATCTTGCATCGACTTCGCAATGGTATCTCTATTTCTTTCACCTAAATCTCTGACGGTCCGATCACGATCAGCTAGGGAGTTATCAAAGTTGGATTTTAAGAGATTCTTCTGTTGCTCATTGATTTGTTTATTCTTGGCAATTTCAGATTCATATGCCTCCGCCGTAGCCCGCTTCATTTCTTCTTGCTCCATGACCTTCCGACGAAGCTGCTCTGTGTGCATTGAGCGAAGTTTTTGTATTTGTGCCTGATAATTTTCTTCACGTCTTTTCAACTGCTCAGAAGAAGCATTCTTTAAAGATCCCAGTTGAGATTTATACGCTTCAGTCAGTTGCTCGATTTCTTCGTCATGCTTCTGTTGCATACGAACCAGATCTCTCTTCTGTTTTTTAGCTTGCTCTGCTTCACGAGACTGATACTCTTCGCGAGCATTTTTCAGCTCTTCTGTGTGCCGGTTACGATCCGACGCAGAAATTGATGAAGACATCCTGTCCTCCCTTATAAATACCCATCCTGGGCCTTCTTAAAGACTACCACAGCCAGTTTTCAGTCGAAAGACTTCTCTGAAATCAAGCCCAAGGGCTTGGTGTTTTATTGATCGTATTCGCCATCGAGAACACGTGAACGGTAAAGCTGTAGAATCTTCTCTTGCTCCTTCACTCTTTGCTGATGCCGATGAAGGAGTGCCTCTTTTTGAGCTTCCTCTGCAGCGATTTTTCGCACTGAGACTTCCTGATAGAACTCACCTGCTTTTATCACAGCTTCCTTCCAGACTTTCTGAAAATCTCTGATTTGAGCCTCTTTAGAGGCTCGACTTCCGCCCATAAGATTGATCCAAATGGGCAGCGCACTTTCTATATCCCAGGGCGCCACAACTCCACGATTCAAAGATTTTCCACTGCTCCTGCCATACCAGTTTTGAAATCCAATGGGCAAAGCCTCAGACTTTAAAAAACTCTGGTTAGGAAACTCGACTTGCCCCGAGATGTTCCGCAGAATAAGTTTTTCAACACTGACTCTTGAAACCAAAAATGCCCCGCGTAACTCTACATCTGTGCCGAGGAGATCAATCACGACATGATCTTGAGCTTTGATGAGAAAATCGCCTGAGAGGAATTTCAAAACACCTCTACGATCCCACTGAAAAGTAGCATTAGGACTTGCCGTTACTTCCCAACCTTTTCTCGAAATGGTCACCTTTTGATGAAGCACCTTGACCGCGCAACCTTTGACGTTTTCGTTCCAGCAATTCTTTGGCTCATCTACCAGACTCGCTGATGCCAAACTCCCCCAAACAACAATCATAAATATGGACATTGAGGAGAACAGCTTCGAATCCATCACTTCACCGCTTGAGATAAAGTCTCGGCTTGTCGGGAAAGATCTGCATAAGAAGCAAAACTTCGGCGAACCATTGAGAAAACTTCACGAGCTTCTGAGACTCGATTGCGACTGGCCAGAATTTGACCTTGCCGGAGCATGATAAACCCAGTGAGCTCACTCTCTGGATAATGGGACATCATTTTTTCAATGACATCCAAACAAGTCTGATATTCCCCAAGCAAAAAGAGGCTTTCGGCCAAGAAAAAATGCGCTTCCACAGCTGACGGAGATGCTCCAAAGTCCCTCACCATAGCCTCAAACTCTTGAACTGCGGCTCGGTAGTTTTGCTCTCTAAAAAGTGCTTTGGCTCTTTCAAGATAGACTCCCGAAGAATCTAGAGCAACATCATGGGCTTTCGAAACACTTGCAAGTTTTCTCAACTGGAACGAGCTACGCTCATTTCCTGTAGGTACCTTCTCCGGCAGAACTTTTGCGACCTGCTGTTGAAAGTCGAAAAACTCATTATGAAGAATGGCAACCCTGAGCTTCTGTCTTTCAATTTCTTCTCTAGCTTGAGTGAGCTTTTCCTGGTAGTCCCTGACAGGGCTAAAATACTCCCTCATTTCTGAGTAACTAAAGAGCAAGCCCGTCAACAGCACCAAGCAAAAAATTAAAAAGAGAAAATTCCACCGAGACTTCATACTGTTTTTATCGGTCTAGACTGACCCCAAGTTTAGCTGTCAAGGGTCTAGTCCACCGCTTCATTGTTAATTTTTTGCATAGACTTATTGGCTCTCTCTTTTTTTGTCGAACTTTTGTTCATTTCCTGCGGAAAGTATGACTTTTTGTTTGACGACTCCCAGCACTTTTTTTATGTTTCCGCCTCTTGCTTTTAGAGGGGACTAATGAACAAAGCTCAACTGATCGAGAAACTGGCTCTTCGTGCAGATATCACCAAATCCCAAGCAGAAAACTTTCTAGATGCAACCTTAGAAGTGATCCAGAAAGCCGTGGCCAAGGGGGAAGAAGTTAAACTTGTCGGATTCGGCTCGTTTTCTCGGAGCAGCCGCAAATCCAGAAAAGGACGAAACCCAAAAACGGGAGCTCCTGTCGAAATTCCCGGCGTCAAAGTTCCTCGGTTTAAACCGGGGAAAGAGTTTAAAGAACTGATGAACTAAGACTTCAAAGCTTGTCTCTTTTTGACTTGAACGGCTCTGGCCAGTTTTCAAGAATCTCGAGAATTTCAAGGTAAGTCGGCTCGAAGTTCTCCGAATCCGTGGTCTTTCTCAACAATGAAGTCAAAGTCTTCAGCGTCAACCACCGCTTCCGATAAGCAAAGTACATTTTCTCCCCCATTAACCCACCCAATAATCGTGCAGCTTCCCGGTATGAGAAAGCTTTCCTCGGTCGCGGTAGAGAGCGAGGCTCACCCATTCCGCTCAAGTACAAAAGGTCCTTCATTTTTTGCGCCAGAGCCAACTGGAGGGCTTCCCTCCCTCTATCTGCAGGACTTTTTGCTTGTAATCCAGCCCTCAAATCACTGAGGGAATCGGTTTTTCTTTTGGGATTTAAAAGTTTGGAACCAAAATACTGAATAGCTTCCCACCAAATGAGCTTATGAAAATCCGAGGGCATTCTCCAGGGATAACTTTTTATTCTGCTCAATTCACAGAAGCAAATGGACATCGCAAGAGCTGCCGCTTGATTCACCGTTGGACGCCCTAAATAGGCTACTTTGAGTTCCGGCAAATAGAAGCTCACTTCCTCTTCCACAAGTCCTCGGAACCACTTCTGCTCTTGAGCTTCCGGCAGCTCACCCAGAATTTCAAACAAACGATCATCACCGCTGGAGTAGACCGAGAATGAGTCTACAGGCACCCTTAGCCCCAGATCAGAAGCTAGCAAAGAGACGTATTTGGCCACATCGTCAGTCCAATCCAAGTCCTCTTCATCGAGCAGAAGATCAGAATTGCTTTCCAAATAAATAAGGAAATTTTGCCACTTCACCCAGGGCGGTACATTTTGCAAGCAGTACACCCCCTTTTGCAGTTTTACGATATCGACTGAATGATCCAAATTTTTTTCTAGCAAGCTGAAATAAAGCCTCTCAGAATTCTGATACACAATGACGTCTTTACCAGTGGGGAACCTCTTTCGTACTTCTCGTGGCAAATGCGCTGGAGCTAAGTGCCAGTCTCCAAAAATGACGACTGCCTGAGCTTCAGGAAAACGACTTAAAATTTCAGACACTTTGGTCGCAGCAAATTGATCTCTTCTATGGAGAGACTTGGCTGTTCGCTCTCCCGAAGCTAGATTGATTCCAAAAACACGGACTTTACTTTTATAAGCCCACCGCAATAAAGGCCGGTAATGCTCCCAAGGAAATCCCCAATTCTTCTTCCACTCCACAGCTTTGAGCAAATCTCGCTCAGAAATTTTTCCTGCCATATAAAGATCCAAAGACTTTTGATGCCTTGCCTCAAAGCACTCAAGAAGCAAATATCTCTGACGATGGGGCCGCAAGAGCCTTAAAATCCTCATGTGAGCTTTTTGTGACTGCTGGAGAGCATGAAAATCTGCAAGATAAACCACTTGCGCTTCCTCAATCTCGGCCATGATCTCTTTGAGCTCAGCCACTTTCCATCTTTTGCGGAACTCATTTTCAAACTGCCGACGATACTTGGAAACGCCCTTGGACTCTCCGCCAAGAAGTTGAGTCACATGATTCATCACCTGCTGATAAAGAGATTTACGGATGCGAATAGATTGTCGCTCAACAGGGGATAACGCCATGAATTTAAAATCTTGGCATGACAAATGGTTGATTTCAAATCTCTTTTTGGGTTCTAATGAAGGCATGACAAATACAAAAAAATTTTACTATGCGGCCCTGCTCACTACTTTTCTCACTCTGTGCCTTCAGAGTTACTTGGCCTTCCAACATTATCAGTTAAAACTGGGAATTGCCCAAGGACCCAGCAGCTGTAACATCTCTGCCACTTTTAACTGTGACACTGTAGCGACTTCGAAGTACTCTTCCATTTTTGGGATCCCGCTTGCCACTCTTGCGGTTGCCTTCCACGCTGTTTTACTGTTGTTGATATTTCTCCCCTCTTTAGGATTGACAGAGAATAAAGAGAGAGTCTGGCGTTACAGTTTCCTTTTTTCTATTTTCAGCGCTGGCGTTTCCGTGGTGATGGGAACTATCTCTAGCTTTCTTATTGGAACTTACTGCTTGTACTGCATGGGAGCTTATCTGCTGTCTTTCGCTAATTTATTTTTCCTTTACAAAATAGCAAGACCCACTCTTTTTGAAATTAAGGGTGACCTCCCCCTCCTGGCGACAACTCAGAGATGGGTTCTTATCATGGCTTTACTTGTTCCCGGTGGCGCGTGGCTTGGCAATAAAATGTATTTAGATTCCTACGGTTACGAGGAGTTTCAGCGAATCATTAGTGAATCCATGGCTTACTGGTCCACAGCAACACCCAGAAGCTTCAATGAAAGCGAAGGCATTCTCCATCAAACTCAAGTGAGCGGCCACAAAATGACCATCGTGGAATTTGCCGATTTCCGCTGCACCCACTGCCGAACAGCGGCACCCACTCTTCATTCGTTTGTTTCTGCTCACCCTCAAGCTCGCTTGATCTTAAAGCCTTTCCCTTTAGATGGTACCTGCAACCCTGTGATCGAAAGAAAGGGCGACGGAAGCTCCTGCTTCCTGGCAAGTCTTGCGATCTGCGCAGAAGACTCGCAGAAAAAAGGGATCGAAGTGGCGAAATGGCTTTTTGAAAATCAAGAGCGCTGGTTCACTCCTTTTGACCGACATCAAGTCACCGAGCAAGTAGCGAAGTTAATCGGTCTCCAAACTCAAGAACTCAAAGCCTGCAGTGAAGCTGACAAAACAACTGAAAAAATAGTCCGAATGGCCAAAGAAGGTGGCGAGGCTCAGATTCAAGGAACACCGACAATTTTTGTGAATAGTCGCCTTCTGGAAAGGGGGCAAATCCTCCCAGTCTTGAGCGCTGTCCATGCGGAGCTCACTCAGTAATTAAAATTTTTGAAAGATCCACTGCGTGAGCTCAATGAAAAAATTATCAATTACGATAATGCTTGTAATGAAAAGCCCTTCGCCCATTTCAATCATGAGACTCACCAGAAAAATCACTCCGACAGATTGAGCCAGAGCACGAACCACCCAGACAGTGGATCTCACATCGTCGAGCTTCACTGTCACTTGCACTTGCTCAATTTTTCGTAAAACGAACTGAAGCTCGTTGAAGTGAGCACGGTATTTTTCGTTGATCTCTTGCTGCTTTGCCATAGTGAGGTGGTTCATCCCTGGGAACTTTCTCTTTGCTCGAATCGCATTCACCAGATCTATACAGTGCCCCACGTAGCGTTCAACTCGTTCTTTGAATCTAGGATACTGGGAATCACGATTGATATAATCTTCAAGCTCTTTGACAGCGCGATCATAGTTTTCCTCAACGACAAAACTAATCACGTTGAATCGCAAAGTATCCGCTCGACCCATATCTTTACGGTCGACCTGAAGACCTTGAGACTGAGATTTTTTTAATGCTGGAACACCCATCGCAGAGCCTATCGGCAAAAGTCGAGTTTGGTTAAAGGCATCTCTCCCGGCCCCGCAAGGAACTCGACTTTCGCCTAGCTTTTGTGAGCGCCTGTTGATCCCTTTGTCTCAGTTTGCAACAATAGACCTAAGGCCTAATACCAAGGATGGTACAATGGATATAGATCTCTTCCCTGATCTGATAAAAGAAATGAAACTCGCAAATTCGGACCTAAAGGAAGCTCGCTTCGGGCGAAGCCTCAGCTACGAAGCAATTGCTGCACAGAATGAGGACCTCTCAGCAAGGCTGAAGGTGCTCATTCAACGAATGCACCAAATCGAGCAGGCAAATTATGAGCTCGTGGAAAACACTTCTCAATTGAGAAGTGAACACTCAGCTTTGCAGGACCAAATGCTTGTCTGGAGAGAAAAAGAATTCCTTTGGAAACAAAAAAATGAATCTCTCCAAGCTGAAATTGAAAAGATTCATCAAAGATTTCCTGATCTTGATTCTCAGAGAGAAAAACTCAAACGCCTTGAACGCTATCAAGAAAAAGTAAAAACACAAATCAAACCTTACATTCAGGAACTCAAGACCTATGCTCAGAGTCTTGTGGACCAAATAGCTCTCATGCAGAGGGATCTTGATCAGCGCGATCAAACCATATCTCAGTTGAATGACCAACTTCAAAAGGAACGTGATCTCGCTTTTCTCGAAACTGAAAAATTAAATCAGTCCCAAGTGAAACTAATTTCTGAATTCGAAGAAGAGCGTCACTTTCTCAAGTCTGAAGTCATCTCACTCCAAGAGAGCCTCGTGCGCGCCGAGGAAAAAGCAGACCGCTTGGACCGCGCCCTGCTCCGACAAGACGAGCTGGAAAACATGGTTATTGCCTATCAGAGAAACAAAGAAATTTTTGAACAAGAACTGCGAAACGAACTTGCCCAAACTCGGAACGAAGCCTCCTTACAGCAAAAACAGAATTTTGAAAATAGCATGAGAATCAAAGATTTAGAAAGTCAGGCTCAAGAAAAACAGGAGCTACTTGAGAGCAGATATCAGCAGTTAACTCAAGCCGAAGATCAGCTCCATAGCTTAAGACATCTTTGGCTTCAGAAAAACGAAGAGAATGAAAAACTCACCTTACAACTGCAAACGTTAGAAAAACTAAACTTTGAGCTCAGTAAGCAACTGGGCGAATCAAGAAAGATCGCTGCTCAACTCTAAAAGTTGGGCACTCTGAAAGAAGCTTGAGCTTGCTAAAAGGACGCCAGAGCACTCTCTTCAGTCTCAAAAATTTGCAGTTGAGGAGATTCCAGATGAGCCAAGATTCTTCGGAATTCTGACTTCGGACCAGCGATTTTCAGCCCTGTTCCTGATGATAGGTAGGTCACTGCTTCGAGGAACGACTGAATTCCAGTGGATCCGACGAAGTTCGCATCACTCATGTTGAAAATGATCTTTTTACCAATCAAGTACTGCTCACAAACTTGTTTGAATTTTTGAGCAGACTCGAGATTGAGAGCTCCCTTAAAGTGAATAACTGTGACTTCGCCTCGGTTTTGAATCTTTGACAGCATCCATTCCTCCCGACTGAAGCTGATCGGTTAAAATAGAAATCTGATGAGAGTACCAAATGGCCAGATTTTTAGTTTATCTGCGACCTGAGTCGTGATCTAATAAGACCGATCATGAGTGGCTCCAATTCAACACAGAAAAAACGCCGTCGCCGGCTGTCAGCACTTGTCGAATGGGTTCGGCATCCAGTCACCACTGGCGTGATGGTGACTCTACTTTTTTTATGGTCTACCTCCATCTTTTATGATCTTGCAGGTCAAATAGAGGAAGATCGACTGAAGCGTCATCCTCTAAAGCAGTTTGTTTTTAACACTCTTCAATTTTTGGATTACAAAGTCTCTGACTTGAGATTCAAAGTGAGAGGCTTTCAGCCCATCTCTGACGAAGTGGCGCTCCTCACAATCGATGATCGCGCTCTCGAACAGATCGAAAGATGGCCATGGTCTCGTGAAAAAATGGCTTATGTGATCCATGAGATGGCACGCTATGGCGCTAAAGGTATTGGCTTCGATATTATTTTTTCAGAACCCCAAAACGACCAGACGGTCTCAATGGCTTCTCAACTTTTGCACCAGTATCCACAAGCCCCGACAGCCTTGAAACAACAGCTGAGCGACATTTTGAAACAAGGACATCCTGACGCTGCTCTTGCTCGTGCGATTACAGAACACAAAGATATTGTCATCCTTGGGGCTTTTAACGAAGAAGAGACTCCCAACACTCAACCCTACCAGGACTATTGCAGAAATGAAGCTTTCCGCAGAGATAACGCAGACAAATTTGTAAAACCCACAAATCTTTCATTCATTGTTAACGATGAAGCAGACCCCTTTGTCGAGCTCGAGTTTAGTAAGCCTTTTGAGGAGTTTTTCTTAGGACTCGAAGAGGCGAACAAAGCAAATTATCTGCAGCGTGATTTTATGAAGAACATCAATGATCTGAATGAATTCGAGCAGAGAAAGCTCAATTTTCTCTTGCAAGAAGCTAATATGCATTACTGCGATTTGTGGCTGACAGAGAAAGATCCTAACCTCGATTTTTTTAAACAAACTCTCCCTGGTGTTTTCGCTAAATCTAAAGATCTCATTGGACTTCCCATCGATGAAGCCATTGCTCGTTTCAAATCTCTTGTCCTCCCTTTACCCATTCAACAAAAACCACGATGGACAATCAATACCGATCAACTGCAATCCGGAGCCGACTACACCTCTGTTTTCAATGCCACTCAGGATAGTGATGGAACCATTCGGAGAACTTCACTCTTCTATCGAACTGGGAACCGATTTGGGACGAGCTACATCCCTTCGCTGGCACTACAAACCTATCTCACTGCCACTGGTTATCGTGCCAATATCGAAATCAACGTTGACCCTAAATATCCCAATCAAAAAATTATAAAGAAATTTGAAGTCGTGGATCCCTCTAAAGATCCCGAAGAAATCATCACACAAATTCCTGTCGATGAGGCAGGCATGATGAAAATTAACTATGCGGGACCTCGCAATATGTATCCGTACTTATCAGCCAAAGAGCTCTTCAATGGCAAAGAGACTGCAGAAATCACAAAGTATGTTTTTAATGAAAAGGCGAGATCCTGGGGTTACCAAACCTATGAGGTCAATAAGGCAGAATTTATTGGCGGTCGTTCGTTCATATTCGGCGCTACCGCTGTGGGAGTGTATGACCTCCGAGTCACCCCCTTTGATCCCAACTATCCAGGCCCGGAAACTCACTTAAATGCTCTCGCTAATCTTTTTGAAAAAAATTTTATTTCTAAGCATCCTTCTGAAGAAAAGTGGATGCCCTGGATTATCTTTGGCGTCGGAGTTACACTGTCCGCTGGCGTGAGCTTGACGACAGCAATCCCTGGGTTTTTGCTGACGATTTCTTCATTAGCCTGCCTTTTCTTTTTGGATCAACTTCTGTTCCAAAAAGGCCTCGTTGCAACGACTGTCCTACCTGGTCTACTGATCTTTGGCTTGTTCCTGTTTCTATTCTTTTACAAATATCTGACTGAAGAGCGTAAAAAGAGGGAACTGAAATCCACTTTCGCAAAATACGTCTCACCTGCAATCGTCGATGAGATCTTGAAAGATCCAGAAAACATCGAACTCGGTGGCAAGAAGCAATACATGACTGTTTTCTTCTCGGATCTACGAAATTTCACAACTATTTCAGAGAAGCTTCAACCAACAGAGCTCTCGGATGTTCTCAATCTTTATCTCACGCCGATGACACAAATTGTTTTTGCCAATAAAGGAACTCTGGACAAGTATATCGGAGATGCAGTCATGGCATTCTTCGGAGCTCCCATTGAGTATCCAGATCATGCAATATATGCTTGCAAATGTGCCCTCGCAAGCCTGAACAGACTTGAAACTATTCGAAAACAAATCGAAACCAAATATCCCGGGAGAAATATTCCTATTGAAATCGGGATTGGAATTAACACGGCTGACGTGAGTGTTGGAAATATGGGCTCTGATATCGTTCGCAGTTACACTGTGATGGGTGACGGAGTGAATCTCGCCTCCAGACTTGAAGGTATCACCAAAGAGTATGGTGTCAAAGTTGTTATCTCTGAATTCACTTATGAGCAAATCAAAAACGACTTTATCTGCAGGGAACTTGATTGGGTTCGCGTGAAAGGGAAACTTCAACCGGTCAAAATTTATGAACTCCTCGGTGAAAAAAATGAATTTTCGGCGCGGTCATCTTTCTTACAGCTTTTCAATCAGGGCTATCAATCTTACCGACAAAAAGATTTCTTGACTGCTTTGCAGTTTTTCCGCTCTGCTTTAGATTTAAAACCAAAGGATCTGCCTTCTGAGATCTATATAGAAAGATGTGAAGATTATCTCAAGAACCCTCCACCAACTGACTGGGACGGAGTGTATGTGATGAAAACAAAATAAAATGCAAGCTTCAGGGATTTATCTTCTCAGTTTAATTTTTCTCTTGTGCTCAGGACTCAGTGCCAAGGCTCAGACGAATGCACCATCAAACTTTGCTCGGATTCAAGGAATCATTGTTAATGCAAAATCTTTCTCTAGAGATTCAGAAACTGACATTGTCGAGCTAGACGGAGATGTAAAGATTGTTTTTCAAAATCAACAGCTTTCAGCTGATCGCGCAAAGATCAATCTTCGGAGTAAATCTGTAGATGCGATTGGCAATGTCATAGTCGTCACTGAAAGGGCGAATATTGGCGGCCAAAGAGTGATCTTAGATTATGAAACAGAAACGGGAGTCATTTTTGATGGCTATGTTCAAAGTGGACAAGTGATTTTTGAAGGAAATCTGATTAAAAAGACTTCTGCCACCGATTATATCTCTGACAACGCGAAATACACGACCTGCACCACTTGCCCGGAAGCTTGGTCCTTCTCGGGTCAAAGCATCCGCGCTGAACTGGGAGGATATGCCTACATTAAGAATTCACTTCTCAAATTCGGTGGCGTTCCCGTTTTTTGGCTTCCCTATCTCATTGTTCCCCTGAAGTCTGATCGCCAAAGTGGTCTCCTGACCCCAAGCTTTGAACAATCAGGATCAGGTGGTCTCGCGATCTCTCAAAGCTTTTACTGGGTCATGTCGAGATCTCAAGACTCCACCTGGGCACTCAAGAACTATGAGCGCCGGGGCCCTAAAGGGCTCATGAACTACCGCTATGTCCTCAATGAAAATTCGAGCGGCGAACTCGATATGGGTTTTCTGCAAGATAAAGTTTTTGCGAACGAGAATAGACTCAATGTTTTTCGACCACAACAAAGTCGTAGTGACATTGTGAATCGCTGGTTTCTGCGTTATGACCATTATTACGAGCTACCCGAAGGATTCGTTCATAGGGCGAATCTCGCCAATGCAAGCGATCTTCAATACAATAAGGATTTCCCTGAAGAACTTCAGATTCTTGATGGGGATCCTGCGATGGAATCTCGGACGTCACTCACTAAGAACACTTTGAATCAGCAGTTCATGATCGACACTTCTTTTTACAAAAACCTTCTCCAGTCGGATCCTTTATCCGGAAATAGTTTTTCCGTACACAGACTCCCCGAGCTGAAATTCTCACAAACCCAGACTAAAATTGAAGAAACAGATTTTCTTTGGTCCCTAGACATGAACTATGTGAATTTTGCGAGAAGTAACTTTGCTTATGATGATCTCAATGTGCTTCCAGATCCTAATAATCCCAATAATGAACGTTACTTACAGCCCGGTGGATCCATCCCCCAATGCTCCACGAAGGATTGGGAAAAATTCCCAGAATGTTTTGCTCAGAGAGATGGATCTTACGATCCTTCCAAAGACCTGATTCGAACGGGCCAAAGATTTGATTTCAAACCCACTCTCTATCACCCTTTCAAAATTGGCTATATCGATATTCTTCCAAAGCTCACTTACCGAGCCACTCAGTACACTTTCCCCGTTGGTGAAGATAGGTCAAATATGCGTCAGTACTTGCGCGCTCAGATTGCAGCAAGAACTCAGTTTTCCAAAGTTTATGGAGATCTCAGTTCTCCGAAATCAGAAAGAATGAAGCACGAAATTCAACCCGAGCTCACAGTGACTTCAATTCCCTGGATCTATCATCCCAAGCATCCCTTCTTTGGACTGTCCCAAGAATCTGACAGCCCTTTTTTCGGTGGTGAAAATGTCTCAGACTCCGATCTTAATGGTCCCTACAACTTACAGTTTGATTACGACGATCGCGTGAGTGATCGCAAACTTGTCACTTTCTCCCTAACGAATAAATTTACTGATAAACGATGGTTTGGTGTAGCACCGGCTTATCGACAGTTTCTCACTTGGCGGATAGCTCAATCTTACGACGCTTATCAAGCAGAACGCTTCTCCGCTCAAGCTCAGCCCTGGTCGAACTTGCTCTCTGAACTCAAAGTCTATCTCGATCAAATTGAAGTTTACCAAAGAGCCAGCTACTTCCCCTATCAACGAGCTTCAAACACTTCAACACGCGTACGCTTAATTGATCAAAAAAAAGATTACATCGAACTTTGGCAGATCTTAAGCTTCAATGTAACCCCTGGACAATCGGAAGTGGATCGAAGCACACGAACAGAAACTTACACCGTCACTCTGAAAAAAGGTATTCGCTATCTCGATTTTATTGGAAAAGCCACTTACGATGCAAATCCTGGCGAAGGCAAAAGTTATGTTGCCTCGTGGGGTTACGGAGCTCAGGTGAAATTCCCTGGCGATTGTTGGTACATCAATCTAAATCAGTATCAAGTCACGGGTGGTGACCCGAAGTTTAAATTCAACTTTGGGTTCATCTGGGATGGAGAAACCAAGCCCGCTCTTCCCGAAAATCTAGGCTTCTGATCATTCAAACATAAGATGAGTCATGATTTTTTCAGATGCAAGGTTAACAAATACCAAAAGCCCGAAGGTGGGCTCCACTTCGCTCAAGTAACTGATGACTTTCTGATATCTGGCTCGCTGGAATTTTGACAGTCTATGAGATTCAAAATTTTCAATCGGCATGGATTTCACTTCGACTAGGACCAAGCTGCCGTCTGGATCTCGCAGGATCAAATCCACCTCAATTCCAAAATACTTCTTGTTTTGAGCGATCCATTGATAGCCACGAGAGACTAAATACCTCAGCGCAAAAGCTTCTTCTTCACGACCTCTGGAGCAAGTACTCTTTGACCCCACCGAAAGTTTTCCGGTGATGGGGACTGGGTCCGAAGCTTTGAATCGCCGATCTATGAACTTCACTCGCGTAACCTTTGTGTTTTTCAAACTTGTATTGAGGAAACTCAGAACCCAGTTGCTTCATGAGGTCATCGCGATAAACTTTCGCAATGATGCTGGCTGCAGATATGGGAAGACAGCGCAAATCTCCTTTGATGAGGCAGGTCTGTGCTCCGCTCCTCTGTGGGATTCTAAAAGTCCCATCAATCAGCAAATGACCGCATTTTTGCCCAAGCTTCTCTTCGATTCTATCGGCAGCTCTGGACATGGCCAGCAAACTCGCTTGCAGAATGTTGAGCTCCTCAATCTCAGCCACACTTGCTTCAGCAATGCCTGTCACTTGTGTTTCTAAAATGATCATTGATAGCTCATTCCTGCGCTTCTCGGACAGAAGCTTTGAATCAGTCAGTCCCACAAGAACTGAAGCATCTCTGATGACAACGGCCGCAGCCACCACAGGTCCAGCGAGACAGCCTCTGCCGACTTCATCAAGTCCGGCCACAGGAGCTGGCGAAAATTTTGTGTAATCAACGTATTCAAGATTTTTAGACATAAAAAAAGCTCTCACAAGGAGAGCTTTTTTTCAAACTTGGAATGTCATCAAAAGTTATTCTGCAGCAGCTTCTGTGGAATTCGAAGCCTGAGAAACCAGCTCAGAACTGATTTTTGCAGCTTTACCTTCAAGGCCACGCAAGAAGTACAGACGCGAACGACGAACTTTACCAGTCGTCAGTGTTTCTACTTTTTCAACAGCAGGGCTATTGAATGGGAAGGTTCTTTCAACTCCCACACCCGCAGAAATCTTACGAACTGTGAAGGAACGAGAAGCTCCAGAACCTTGAAGCTTAGTGACGATCCCTTTGTAGACCTGTGTTCTCTCTTTTTCGCCTTCCTTTACTTTAACGAAGACGTTCACAGTGTCGCCCGTGCGAAATTCAGAAATCGCCTTATTAGAAGCTTTCTGGGTGACTCGACGAACCAGGTTCGTTTCAACGGCTGGTTTTGCTTTTTTTACGCTTTTCGCTTTTGCCATAGTTCTCGTCCTTTTTAAGAAGAAAGACAGTTACCATGGACCCATGAGTCGGTCAAGATAGATACTTACGGCAGATCGCACAGATAAATGCCTAAAATCATTGGGCGGAGCCCCCTTCAAGGGCTCTAAAACCCCATCACATGTTAGCATAAACTCCTCAGTCAACCCAAAACCCGTTCCAAACAGCAAGAGCAGGCTTTGCCCCGGTTCTCGCATCGTAGCTCTGAGCTCTGGAATTGACCAAGATTTTACCCCCGGAACGGGGCGAGCATGGGTCGCAATAACCAAGGGTTTAGTCGGCGATGCCCACAGATGAAGTGCCTGTGCCACGTTTTCAGCGGGGATGACATTCTTTAAAGCTGTTCGCCGGTAAGGATTGTACTTAGCCCCCGTGCCCACCCGCCAATGATCTAAAATTCGGTCTACAAACATCAGCTGCTCTCTTTGAGGGTGGATAATAAAGTACTTTTCCACACCATAGACGGTGGAAGCTCTCGCAATATCATGAATATCAAAATTGGTGATGTTGGTGGCCACAATTTTTTTTTGGCTATCAAGGATAGGAAAATGAACCAATCCCAAAGCTATTTTGGGCACTAAGCTTTCCACTTCAGAACCTCTTCTTCACTCAAGTGAGAAAGGCCCAACACGGCCTTCTCTGCTGAGGTCATCAGCAAAAAAATTCCAGCGGCCTTTCTTTTTTGTTCTGGAGTTACTTGTGAAGTCATCAAATCAGGTCGCTTTGCGAGGGTCACAAGTAAGCGCACGCTGGCCTTCCAATCTTGAATTTTAGCATGATGCCCTCCAAACAGAATTTCAGGGGCCACTTCTCCTTCAAAATCTCTGGGCCGAGTAAACTGAGGCTCTTCAAGAACCCCCAAATGGAAGCTATCATGGTGTGCTGACTGGTCATGACCCAAAGCTCCCGGTAAAAATCGAGAAAGACTCTCAATCATCACGAGCGCACCGAGTTCTCCGCCATTGAGCACATAATCTCCGATAGACACTTCTTCAGCCCCGGACCAGTTGATCCAGCGCTGATCCACGCCCCCGTAGCGTCCACAAACGAGAGTGATTTTTCTTTCTTTCGAGAACTCCTCAGCTCTTTGATTATTCCAGGCCCTACCTTGCGGTGAAAGATAGACTAAGCGACCTAATTGGTCTTTGGCTCTGAGATCAAGAACAGCTTTTTTGAGGGGCTCCGCCAGCATCACCATTCCATCGCCACCACCAAACGGTCGATCATCGACGGTCTTATGAACATCGCTCGTGAATGTCCGAGGATTCAGTGTCGTCACTGACAGAAGTTGATTTCTCAAACACTGTCCGAGGAGCCCATACTGAGTCGCATTTTCAATCATTTCTGGAAAGAGGGTGATCACGTTAATTTGAGTCATACTGACTTTCAATAAGCCCCTCTGGCAGGTTCATGTGAATTTTTTGAGAATCATAATCGATCTCCAGAACGAACTCTTCCACAAAGGGAATTTCAAAAGGTCGGTCTTTGATTTCAACCAACAAGAGATCATGAGCTCCGTTATCCCCAAAACCTATGATCTCTCCGAGCGAACCTAAATTTTGATCGATCACTTCAAATCCCAGAATTTCCTCGAGGAAAATTGTTTCTCCTTCGCGACTCTCAAAAGTGTCTTCCGGCACTGCGAGGAGCTGCCCTTTCAGAGCCTCTGATTGATTGCGATCGTCCACACCTTGGAACTTCAAGATGTAGCCATCTTTATGAGCTTTGAAGGATTTTACAGTGAAGTTTCTTTTGAGATTCTGGATGCGGAACTCTGTGACTGTGTCGATCCAGTCCGATTCTTCAGTAAAGAAAACAACATATAACTCACCTTTGAGGCCGTGAGCATCTTTGATTTTAGCAACGTCTCTGAATTCTAAAACGCTGTTTTGACGTGAGTCTTTCATGAGTTCACCTTCGGAAGGGTGAACTACTCTTCTTACTCAACAATTTCAAGAACGGAACGCTTCTGCAGCTTTGTCGAAGCAGCATTCAAGATCGTTCTCATGGAACGAGCGGTGCGCCCCTGTTTTCCAATCACTTTACCGAGGTCATTCTTTGCAACTTTGAGTTCAACAATAGTCGTCTGCTCTCCCGCGACTTCATTGACTTCCACTTGATCTGGCTCATCCACCAAGGATTTTGCCATAAACTCAACAAGTTCTTTCAAGCTTGCTGTATCCACATCCACCTCCACCAAAGACCAACATCACCGGGAGCCTAAAAAAATAAACTCACGGACTTTAATCTGTGAGTTTATTTATCAAACTATATGTCTTATGCCAATTAAGAGTGTGTTAAGAAAACCACTTATTTGCCGGTTTCAGCCAATTTAATCACATACTTCACAGTATCTGTCGGCTGAGCACCCTTAGCAATCCACTCTTTTGCACGAGCCAAATCCAACTCAACCTTTTTATCTTTTCCCGAAGGAGTTGGGTTGTAATAGCCCAAAACATCGAGGAATTTATGTTTCACAAATCTGCGGTGATCCGCAACGGTGATACGATATTTCGGAGAGTTCTTAGTGCCCATACGTGCTAAGCGAATCGTAACTGCCACAGTAAAAATCCTTTCAAAAGGCTTGTGCCTGATCAAATGAACCCGAAATATTTACTTGGTTTTCACTGATGTTGCAACATCAAAACGGAAACTTCATTCCCCCACGCCCCATTCCCATTTTCATCATAGAGCTCATCATCTTTTTAGACTGCTCAAACTGATTGATGAAGCGGTTAATATCAGAAACCTGGGTTCCAGATCCTTTGGCAATACGCTCTCGGCGCGATGCGTTTAGAACATTGGGGTTTTGGCGCTCTTGAAGGGTCATTGAATAAATAATGGCTTCAATTTTCTTTATTTCTTTATCCGGCGGGGTCATCCCTGCGAGCTGCTTTTGCAGCTGCCCGGCACCCGGTAAAAATTTCAAAATCCCTTCAATTCCGCCCATCTTTTTCATCATTTGAATCTGAGACAAGAAATCATCCAGTGTGAACTGATTTTTCATCAGCTTCTTTGCAGACTCTTGAGCTGATTTTTGATCGATCATGTCCTGAGCTTTTTCGACAAGACTGAGAACATCACCCATATCTAAAATGCGCGAGGCGAGTCGATCGGGGTGGAAGACTTCGAGATTCGCAACTTTTTCACCCACACCTAAAAACTTGATGGGAATCCCAGTCACTTCACGAATTGAAAGAGCGGCGCCCCCACGAGCATCCCCGTCCACTTTGGTGAGGATGAGTCCAGTTAAACCCAAGAGTTTATGAAATCCTTCGGCTACATTCACCGACTGTTGACCCAGCATCGCATCTGCCACGAGAAGAATTTCTTGAGGCTGCCAGATTTGCTTCAAGCGGGAGAGTTCGCCCATCAAAGAATCATCGATCTGAAGTCGGCCAGCCGTGTCCACCAGGACCACTTCCACCATATTTTCTTTGGCCCATTTTTTTGCAGCTTCAAGAATTTGCTCAGGCTTCTGAGATAGCTCGGAAGGAAATACAGGTAAATTATTTTGCTTTCCCAAAGTTTGCAGCTGCTCAATCGCTGCGGGTCGGTAAACATCAGCAGGAACAAGGCCTGGTTTTTTACCCAGTTTTTGTCGAACAAAGAGAGCGAGTTTAGCCGTTGAAGTGGTTTTTCCAGCCCCTTGCAGGCCCACCATAAAAATCACGGAAGGATTTTCGCGGCAGTTTATGTCCACAGCTCCGCCGCCAAGAACCTGCACTAATTCGTCGTGAACAATTTTAACAAACTGCTGGCCAGGATTGACTCCCTCGATGACTTTCTCGCCCACGGCTTTTGTTTTGACTCGGTCGATGAAAGTTTTTACCACGCGAAAATTCACATCGGCTTCCAACAACGACATGCGAATTTCTTTCAGCACATCTTCAATGTTGCTATCAGTGATTTTGTGCTGACCTTTGATTTTCTTGATGCTGCCTAGAATTTTCTCTGAAAGCTGATCAAACATACATCACCACCTATGAAAACTTCCCCGGGCACAGCTGATCCGGGCAAGAATATGAAAGAGGACCAATCCAATAAGACTTAACAGGATGGCTGGCAAGACTTGAACATCACTTTCACCTAAAATCGCATGACGAAGTCCATTGATGAGATACAACAAAGGATTGAGACTCGCCACTTGTTGCCAAAAAGGGCTTAAGTGCTGAATAGATATAAACACCCCGCCCAAGTAAGTGAGTGGCAAAATCACAAAAGCACTGACAGCACTTAATTGATCAAAAGTTTTAGCATAAAAAGCGGCAAAGATTCCTAACTTTCCAAAAATGAGTCCTGAAACGACCACAAAGAAAATCAGCTCCAGAGGATGGGCGATGCTGAGCCAAACTCCTTCTTGCAGGTACAGAAAAACACCACCAACAAAATAAGTAATCAACCCGACCACAGAGCCGCGCACCACCGAACCAAAACTCAAGGCCCAGATCAATTGGCTGCGGCTCACTGGGACGACTCGAAGATCCTCCAGCTCACCCGTGAATTTGGCGTTCACAATGCTTGACGAAGAATTCTGAAAGGCATTGTTCAAAATTCCGAGCATCATGAGCCCTGGGATTAAAAAAGCCAAATAGCTCACGCCACTTTCAAGTTGGATATTAGCGCCTAGAGAGACTCCAAAAACTAAAATATAAAGACCACTCGAAACAAAAGGTGTGATCACAGTTTGAACGGCAACTTTTAAGAATCTGGCCACTTCACGGCGGAGCAGAGTGAAAAATGGAATCATGGCTGCCCTCCGATCACTTTCATAAAAGCTTCTTCCAAAGATCCCTCTTTCACTCGAAGATCGAGAATATCTGCTGATTCAAGGTTTAGTTTCGTGAGGAGATCCCCCACACTTTCTTGGGCTGTGAGAATATAGTGAGGATTGGAAATCTTATGTTTCGCAGAATCGCGCACTTGAATTTCCACTGATTTTTGTGTGAATTCTTGGATCACAGACTGTGTGATCCCAACTTTCACCAGCTGACCTTTGTGGATAATCCCCACCCGGTCGCAAAGAGCTTCCGCTTCGGCGAGATAGTGAGTGGTGAGCAAGAGACTCACTCCTTCGGCTTTGAGCTCTTCAACGAATTTCCAGAGCGAATTGCGAAGCTCAATATCAACGCCAGCTGTAGGCTCATCCAAAATCAAAAGTTTTGGCGAATGCACAAGAGCTTTGGCTATCATCAGCCGTCTTTTCATCCCGCCTGAAAGCTGCTTCACCAGTTTATGACGATGATCCCACAAAGCGAGTTTGTGCAAAAGATATTCAATGCGCTCTTGGTTTTTGAGAATCCCGTAATAGCCCGAATGAAAACTCAAGATCTCCATCACATTGAAAAATCCTTGAGTGACTATCTCTTGAGGAACCACTCCAAAGAGCTTTTTAGCCTCAATCGGATGCTTCTGATTGTCGATCCCAAAGATCTGGACAGACCCCGACGTCGGCGTTTCTAAAGTAGTGATCATGGAAATCGTGGTGGTTTTTCCCGCGCCATTGGGACCCAAAAGCCCAAAAATCTCCCCGGGGCGAATTTCAAAGCTCACTTGATTCACAGCCGTTTGGCTTTTTCCATCTTTGCCAGAATAGACTTTGGTCACTGCGTTCACACTGAGCGGCTGAGCCTTAGGCTGAACGATCATCTTTTATCTCGCTCTCGCAATAGAAGTTGCAAAGGTCACATCAGGATTTTCTTTCTCTGCCCACTTGAGGTCCCACTCTTGATTCATCAAAATCACTGGCTGATCAATCATATCTCGGTAAATGGTGAATCCCCCTTTAAGAGAATCTTGGGGTTTTCCATCGGCAGTGCGAGGCCAGCGAGCCACGGTGTATGGCAAGCGGTTCAGTCTGACAGGCAAGTTGTACTCATCTTGCATGCGATGAATAAGAACTTCGAACTGAAGTTCTCCAACCACACCAATGATAGGATCTTGCATGCCAATCGCAGGCTCAACAAAAAGTTGAATCGCGCCTTCTTCGGATAAATGCTGAAGAGCTTCTTGCATTTTTTTTCTCTTCATCGCGTCTGTCACAGTAATACGGGCAAAAAGTTCGGGCGCAAATTTAGGAATATCTTCAAATTGGACTTTTCCTTCAGAGCAGACAGAATCTCCAATGGCAAAATTCCCTGTATCATTCACTCCGACAATATCACCAGCAAAAGCTTCATCCACTGTCGCCCGCTCACTGGCGACAAATTGGTTCGAGTAGGCCAAACGTATTTCTTTATCGTGGCGAGAGTGCTTCACTTTCATGCCCCGCTCGAACTTACCTGAGCAAATACGAATAAAAGCGACGCGGTCGCGGTGCCGTTTATCCATGTTCGCTTGAATTTTAAAAACGAACCCTGAAAAATTAGAGTCTAAAGGATCCATGGTTCTGGCAGGTACTTTTTCTGTGGCTTTGGTGGTTCTTGCTTGAGCCCCGGGGGCGTACTTGCAGAAAAAGTGCAAAAATGTGTCCACACCAAAATTCTGCTTTGCTGAACCAAAAGTCACCGGACTGATTTTTCCACTCAAGAACTCTTCAGGCTCAAAGGGCGGAAGCGCATTTTCAATAAGATCTAGTTCTTCCATGAGCTGCTCATAGACTTCGGGGCGAATCTTCTCTCGCCAAGCCGACTGTGGCTCAAAGGGAAAAGTTTCCACTTCGTCGCCTTCGCGCCGCTGATCATAGAGCATCACTTCTTTGGTGATACGGTTATAAATTCCTTTAAAACGATCCCCAATCCCAATGGGCCAAGTGACCGGATAGCACTGCATGCGGAGAGTGGTTTCTACTTCATCAATCAACTCGAGCGGGGCTTTCCCTTCACGATCCAGCTTATTGACGAAAGTAAAAATGGGAATGCTCCGATATCGGCAAACATCATAAAGCTTTTTTGTTCGTTCTTCGACCCCTTTGGCCACGTCGATCAACATGCATGCTGAATCGACGGCCATTAAAACTCGGTAAGTATCTTCCGAGAAGTCCTTGTGGCCTGGAGTATCCAAAAGATTGATGCGAAGTTTGTCATAGTCAAAAGTCATCACAGAGGAAGTGATTGAAATTCCCTTCTGACGTTCCAGCTCCATCCAATCTGAAGTCACCGCTTTGGTGCCGGACTTTCCTTTCACTTCTCCTGTCTCATGAATGACTCCTCCATGATACAAGAGCTTTTCAGTGAGTGTCGTCTTACCCGCATCGGGGTGCGAGATGATCGCAAACGTGCGACGACGATTAATTTCATGAGCTGCGGGTCCTGTGAGAAGCATATTTTTCCTCTTTAAAACGGCTAAATATGGAGGAAATGTGACTTTTTGTCACTTTGAAGAAAGCTTTGCTGATCTGCACCGCTTGACAAGTCCGTCAGAAGCCTTTTAAACCCACAGGAACAGCATCGGGCTTGAACCCCGAAGGAGCTAAAAATGAGCAAAGAATCCCCTCAGATGTGGTTTGTGACCACTTTCTACAAGTTTACTGTCCTTAAAAATCAAAACAAAGCGGACTTGGAAGGTGTGAAATCGAGTCTCGAATCCAAAGCTCAAGATCTAAATATTGAGGGACTTTTGATTTTAGGTCCGGATGGATTTAACACCACTTGCACATCGACTTCCGAATCCGCTCTCAAAGTTTGGAAAGAGTGGATGCAAGATTACTTTCAAAGTTCTGGAATTTTTTTTAAGGACTCGGTCAGTTCTGTCAGGCCTTTTCATCGCTTCAAAGTTAAAATCAGAAATGAAATTGTGACAATTGGCGCTCCCGACTTGGTTCCGAACTTAGAAGAAAATCATCATTTAAGCCCCGAAGAGTGGAACAAAGTCTTGAAAGAGGAGAAGGATTTTGTCGTGATTGATACTAGAAACTGGTACGAATCAGAGATTGGAACTTTCAAAGGAGCGCTCGCTCCCAAAATTGAGCAATTCACTGAGTTTCCTGAGTGGGTCGACCAACAACAAATTCCGAAAGATAAAAAAATGCTGATCTTTTGTACGGGCGGTATTCGCTGCGAAAAAGGGATCTATGAATTACAACGCCGTGGTTATGACAATGTTTGGCAGCTTGAAGGAGGAATCCTCAACTACATTCAAAAACACCCCAATGACCAGTGGCAGGGCGAATGCTTTGTCTTCGACAACCGAGTGGCCGTGGACCAGAACCTGCAACCTTCACAGACCTACAAACTTTGCCCTCATTGCGGCCAACCGGCCAAAACCAAAATTCAATGCCAGCGCTGTGACACCGAAGCCTGCGTGTGTGAACAGTGTTTAAAGATCGATTGGAAAAAAGACACTTGTTCAAAGAACTGCGCTTACCAGTTAGAACTCCATCCGGGTCGTAAGGGAAAACACCAAGTTCGAGTCATAGAGAACCTGCGTAAGTAAATTATCGTCCTTTTGAAAGTTCTTGGAGGGACTCTGAGAGATTGGCTTCGCGAACACTCATGACATTTTTGAAAATGGCTCGACTCACAGGGCCCGGAAGACTTTGCTCCAACTTTCCGATAGCTTCGGGCTCATGAGCGACATAGTGAAACATCAACTCACCAGCAATTCCACCCAAATGCTCTCGGGTGGCCATCGATACCTCTGTGTTTTCGATCACTCCCGACTGCACCACATCCAGCACTGTCGCGAAAGCAAGTTCTGAACCTTGCTCCATAGCGTCTTGTAGAAACTCGCTGGCTGAATTCTGCTGGGCGAGGACATTTTCTGAGCTCTCGGCTGCTCGAAGAAGACGAGTGAGAGAGTCAAAGAGGGCAGAATCCCGATAGGCTTGTTCACGCCGATTCTTATTCTCTTCGCTCAAAAAAACTTGGCTTTTGCTCTGGATATAGCTCACTAGGAACTGATCTCTTGCGGGATCTTGAAAATTTTTTTCTGGCAGAAATTGCTGGGACTTTTGTGTGGTTGTTGAAACTGCAGCCACCCCTGCCTGGGAGCCTGTAGAGACTTTCACTCCTGGCACCTGGGCCAAAGACTCTCGCAACACTTCTTCGGAAATAGGATTTTCTGATTGGGTCTCAAAAAAACGAAAGAGTGAAAAAAGGCCTAACAATCCGATCAGGATTGCTAGGCTCAGAGTTATTTTTTGGGTTTGACCGCGATTCATGTCTCACTCCCAGTTATCTTTGGGGAAATGCGCCCTTGATGATTTTCTTTCTAAACAGGGCTTTATTCAAGTTCTTGGCCCCTTCATTTTGATAGAACGCGGTTCCGTTCAAGTATCCATTGGTCACCACAATATTGTGGTGAAGAGCATTGGACTTCACGAAGACGTTGTAGACTTTCCCGAAATAGATTTCTGGAACAATCTGTGTGATCTCATCCAATTGACCGCCTAATTTCACTAAAGAATCACCGACTCTGAATTCTTCAGCCATTTTCATAAAGCCTTCAGCGCTAACGAGTGGATGGTTGGGAGTGATTCTGAGGGTTCCGCCTGATTTCATCTTGAAGTTCAGGATCTGGTGCTCTGAATCCACAAGCTCTGTAACCCACTGGTCCACTTTAGTTTTCTTGATCTGTTTCTCGGCCATACTGCGATTGGAAGCTAAAGTTCCTACGAAGCCGTAATTCTGGGTCAAAGCTTCGATGAAAGAAACTTTTCCAAGCTTCTGGTTTGCTTTGGCTTGAGCGATGATTTCTTGTTCGGGCGTTGCACAAGAGGCCACGCACACGGCTGCGACATAGACCGTATTTGGGACTTCACATGAAGCTGTTTTTGAAACAGGCGCTTTCCAAACTTTCTCAGGCGTTGTGGCTCTGTTCATGAAAGTGGGGTACAGTTTTCTACCTTTTCCATTCAGAGTCCAAGTGCTTGTATTTCCATTTCTGTCTTTGTTCGCCACTTTCACATCTTCGAATTCAGTCAAGAATTCTTTGATCATAGGGACTTGATCCTGACACTTCACCATCCATTCATAGCGACCTTGTGCTTGCTGGATCGACAGTGAGTCATGGGAACATCGTCGGGCAACAAAATCTCGACAGTATTTTTCTTCAATCCAAGGACCATAAGAAACATCTTCACTTTCAACGCCGACTTGATGATTCAGACAAGCGTACTGAACTGTCGTGGTCACTTCTCGGTACTTCATGATCACACCGATTTGGTTTGACGGACAAGTGGCACTTTGTCCTCCGTCCTCTTCTGTCACTTTCACTTCTGTTTTTCGGACAGCTTGAGGGTTCCCATCGCAAATTCTTGTCTCTACAGGCTTTTGCGATGCACAACGAACTTCATCCACCAATTCATTTTTGTCATTTCGGCATTCAAAGAGTCTTGCTTGTTCGCCACCACAATCCGCTGTACAAGCCGTGTAGTTGTCCGTCCCTACCCAGTTGTAAACGGGGCATGAACCACTCAAAGTCAGAGTTCCTTGACGTGCATTGCTTTCAGTCACACTTCCATTATCACAGACTCGGTCTGCAATCTGTGTAAATGTGTCAAAGATCCCTTGTTCACCAAACTGACATTGCTTCTGGACTTGAGTTTGACCGATCACGATCCCAATCACCTGTGTTCCATGGCGACCAAAGTCACCGCAACCTGAGTTGCAATTGAGCTCTTTAAAGAAATCTGTTCCTGAAACAACTCCGTTATTGCAAGTTCGCACTTGTGAATTTTCAGAACAGCTTCCTACGGGCGTTTTCTCGGAATACAGAGTGAGGGACTCTCCGTTTTGAAGAGTACGCACTTCGCCAGAAGAAAGCGTCAACTGGCAAGACTGATTTTCACATGTTCCTTGAGACACCAGCTCTCGAGCTGAGCTCACCAAAGTCCAATCTAAATACTCACCCACCAAGTCACACTTTTCGACGATTCGGTTTCGGTATGTGTCCTTTCTTTGACCGTTCTGCCCGCAAGCGACCATTTCCTCTGTATTTTCAGAAAAACGTTCTCTCTGCTCACCGAGTTGCAAACATTTATTAAGATCAACATCTGAAGAAATCACAGTGACTGCGTGAGTGAGATTCAAGGTAGTGACTAAAGGATGGGACAATCGAATGCTGACTTGGATCACACGTTCACCGCTGGCCGCATAGGTATGATCGACGGAGTTTCCGGAAAGCCGTGTGCCATCGCCCATTCTCCAACTGACTTGAGGGCTGTAATTGTTCAAACAACTTGGGATCACGACCGTATAAGTTCCTGGATCTCCAGCCGAAACCTCAGAAGGTGCCGAGATGGCAAGATCCCCAGCGCAAAAGAGCTCATCCGCCAAAGGAAGGATTTGAATTGGCTGCTGCAAAGTCACAGTTCGTCCACCAACATCTGTCACCACAGCTGTCACCAGAAAAGAGCCTTGAGAACTATAGACTTTCATCGTAGCCGTGCCACTGCCGTTCGAGCCATCGCCAAAATTCCAAGCCACATTTTGGATATTCATTCCTTGCGGGATCACCACTTGGAAATTTGTTTCCACCATTTCGAAACCAATTTGAGGAGCACTGATTTTCATTTCATCAGCAACCACCACTGTCGTCGCCGCACCCAACCACTGAACTTGACCAGATTTTGTTGTGAGCTGTGCTCCCACAACGTACTGACCTGGCTTTTCAAATTCAGTCACCAGTGAAGAATCTTCTAATAAGGCTTTGGACTGGGAGGTCACCCACTCCACTTTACTTGCCACACAGCCTGCTGATTCGGGCAAAGAGTAAGTGACAGAATCACCCACTTGAACACCTAATTTTCCTATCACAGCCAAGTCTCTTTCTGAGACGCTCACTGTTCCCCCCTGACAATCGAGGGACGCAGAAAGCCCTGAAACTGAGGAAGCTGATTCAGTCACCCCAGCAGGAGAACAAGCGGCTACTGTTAACACTCCTAGACCAATCAACCACAATCTCGATGTCAGCCTTTGTGTGTTCATGGAAAACCTCCGTTTTCAACACACTCAGGATTCCATAGGAGCTTTGATTTATCCTTATAACCTATTGAAATGTCTCATAAAAAATCATCTAGTGAAAAGTGATATGACGGAACCTTGAAGCTTCTTTTGACACTATTTTAGAAATTCAAAAAAATGAAAAAAACTTTATCATTTTCGTAAAAACAAAGACTTCACCCAAATGACAAATTGATCCTCTTCTTGAGGCAATCGACCCCTGATAATCTTACCCTGCTGATGAAGTTTTCTCACTAAGTCTTGAGCTTGGCGCTTATTTGCGGCGTTGGAAAGAAAGTGAATTCCAAAACCCAAAGCATTCACTCTTTGGTGAAGCACAACTTGACCTTGAAAAGTATAAACTTGGTTAGCTTCAGTGAACTGCACTTGGACCAACGATTGATCCTCAGGAATCTCAGCACTTTTGATAAATAATCCCGAGACAGAAATGTTTCCTAAAATCCCCTGTTTTTCCTGGCCTAGGGGGCCTTTGAATTTGACGGGATGACTGGCTTCATACCTTGTGTCTGCTTCCCACCACCTTAAACGCGGATCAAAATAAATTTTCCTCACTGTGGGGACTAAAAAATAGCCCACCACTCCCACGTTCACCACAAAAATTAAACCAAAGGACCACAGCCCCACTTCAGCCACTCGCTGCTGGTAACCAAAATAACTGATCACCAAGAGGGCTAGCATTGCAAAAATATAAATAAAGAAAGACCAGGGCCGGCAACGATAAATAGCAATTCCAGCAATCACTGGCAAAAACAAATGAGGCCATTGATTCGCCAAATTATGAGGCTGAAAAAAAACAGAAACGTATCTGCCAAAACCCATGGGCGAAAAAAGCGAATTCAAAAACAGATTCCCCAGGGGGGAAAGAATATGCACAACAGCCAAAATAACAAGAGGCCAAGGTCTTTGTCTCATCCCATTCAGGATATGAGGAAAGCCTTGGCCAGACAATCGTGTTTTTGTGAAAGATCCGGTTATTTCAAAGTCTCAGGATCCACTTTTTTACCGTTCACGAAAACTTCCACCTGAGAATTATTTTCTCCTTGGATATTCGCAAAGATCTGAATTAGCACTGTCTTGCCTTGCGCTGTTAAAATCAAGGCAGCTCTCAAAGTTCCTGTGGATGAGCTTTCACCTCCAGCCAGGTTCATATCCGCAAGCACCGCTCCTGAAACCACGCCCATACCCAGAGTGTCGATATTTGCACGACCATCAAGTTCGCCTGAAATTCGTGCAAGCCCACTCGAGGCTTGAATTCCACCATCAACTTTTGCTGTGAGGTTCATTCCAACAAAACCTGTCTTTTGAGCGACTGACGGTTTTGCTTGGGTGCGCTTAGATACCTGAGCAGTACCATTGGCAGACATCGCAACCATTTCATCTTGGCTATTCAATGTCCCCGAGAAACCTGCTTTGGCCTCCATTGAACTTGAATCAGTCACTAGACAATCTCGACCCGTAACTTCTGATCTTTGGGTGACTCGAATGTTTCCGCTGATGTTGTTTCCTGAGCGTGAAGCGTCTGAAACTTCAGTTTTTGCTTCTCCGATATTGAAAGTACACTTTGCTAGAAGCTCTTTCTTCAACTCTTCAGAATATCCCTCTCCGGCTCTGATATTAGTGATCGCTTGAAGTTGACCTTCGATGGCTTTCGTCAAATTTTCACCAGAAATGTTCAAAGACATTCTTCGAGGTCCACCCGGCAGACCTGGCAAACCACCATTTCCATTGTCTCCACCTCGAGCTTCCATAGCCGCGGTCAGTGCTGTAGCCACTTGACCGGCACCTTCAACACTTGAAAGAACTTGTTTCATTTCTTCGTCACTGAGTTCAGCGACTTTAGTGCCATCAGGAAGATATCCTGGCTTTGTGGATTGTTTGAGAATCGACTCTTTGGGAGTTGATTTATCATCTTTACTGCAGGCACTGAGCCCCAAGGCAAGAGACGCAATAAGGACCAACGCCATCTTTGGCGAACTCATAAGAACCTTCTGTTTCATAGAAACCCCTTTTTGATGAATGACTTTGTGTCATTTAAATCCAAAGGGTTCTAACTCAACTGTGGACAATTTGTGAACTCAATGTTTTCCTAAGACTCATATTACAAGCACGTCAAATCTTTAGACATAAAGAAAATACTTTTTACGTTGTTTTTGCCATGCAGATTCGTCTTTAACGAGTGCTCGGTCCAAATCACTGGGTGTCGCTTTGGCATCGACAATCCAATCTCGAAGACGAGGCCCCCCATTGATCACATCAAAAGCGAGCTTATCGAAGACATATTCGTAAGCAAAATTCCGAAACAGCTCATATCTGGGATTTTTTTCGAGAATGATTTTGAGAAACAGAGCCACCAAACGGAAGGGCTTAAAGTCTTTATGAGAATAACCTGCAGCATCCGTGTGAAACATGACCCCGTAGCAGAGTTTCCCTTGATGTTTGTAAAAAGTAGGCTCAAAAAAAAGCTCCCTGAGCGGAGCTCCTTTGAACCATTTGGGGGCCCTTTTTTGGGCTTCCTTCAGAATTTCTCCGAAGTTGATATCAGGAGCACCGATCAACTCTAAGGGGCGGGTCGTTCCCCGACCTTCACTCAAGTGAGTCCCTTCCAGGAGGACGGTCCCTGGATAGGATCGAACCATATTCACTGTGGCTGCGTTGGGTGAAGGATTGAGCCAGGGACGGCTTTTTGGCCAGCCATGATCTTTCTTATCGTTGATTTTGTAGCCCTTCATCTTGATGACTTGCAGATCAAGATCGAGATTAAACTTATCTTTGTAGTAAAGCGCAAGCTCCCCTAAAGTGAGGCCATGGCGCATGGGGATGGGTGCTGCCCCCACAAAGGACTCCCATCCACTTTCAAGAGCAAAACCCTCGACAGGCCTGCCTGCGGGATTAGGACGATCCATGACGATCACTTTTTTCCCCAGCCGAGCGCACTCTTCCATCACGTACAAGAGAGTGGTGGCAAAAGTATAGATCCGACAGCCCACGTCCTGGAGGTCAAAAATCAGCACATCAAAGTGTTTCATCATTTCCGGAGTGGGTCTTCGCACTTTCCCATACAAAGAAAAAATGGGGATTTGGTACTGAGGATCTATTTCATCCTCACTTTCAATCATGTTGTACTGCTTATCGCCTTTGACACCATGCTGAGGACCGAACGCGCAAGTCACATTCACTTTGGCTTGAATGAGCAAATCAAGAGTATGAGTAAGATTTTCATCCACACTCGCTGGATGACAAACAAGTCCTACTCGCTGCCCTTTCAGTGATTGAATCTTTTTTTTATCCAACAGAAAAACTTCGATCCCTAACTTCATAAAATTTTCCTTTTCAAAGAAAAACTCTCTGGCTGATGAAAATCGGGCTTTTGACCCTCATGCTTCTGAGAAAAATAAAATGTTTGATCAGAAATTTTCAAAATCGAACAAAGACTTGCTTCTAGAGAAATTCCCGTGGTCCACGAATGTCGAAAATGGGCTTCTAAGACACAGTCCTTCCAAAGAATCTTTTCAGGTACAAGCGCTTCACTTTCCCTGGGGGGCTGTGGAGCTCGGTAACTTTCAAATTCATAAACATTCCAACCGAGTCCTGGCGAAATATTCACTTCAAAATATTGATTCAGGCCGGAGGGGCGCAAAAAAGCTTCAAAACACGTGTGTTTCCAGAGCTCATGTTTCCGAGACTTTTGAAACTGCGAACTCTGCCAATCACCTTGATTGGATGTGAGATTCAGATCATGAGCTTTCCAGAAATAAAACAAATGAAGATGGTTCGGTGTCAGCTCTAATTGAGCTGACACTTTGTGGATTGAACTCTCGCCGGAAAATTCAACCAGTTCGACCATTAGAGCTCGACAACCATATTAAAGACCAAAGATCCAGGCTTTGAATCCTTAGAATCCAAACAAAAGTAACCCAATCGCTCGAACTGATAGCGATTTTCTAGGCTTGCAGTCTTGAGAGTCTTCTCAAGTTTAGCGTTCTTCACCACCATGAGTGAGTCAGGATTCAAATTCACTTTAAAATCTTTTCCTTCTGGGACATTTTCCGGATCTGGCACACTGAAAAGACGCCCATACAAGCGCACTTCTGCTTCGACACAGTCATTTGCTGAGACCCAGTGAATAATTCCTTTCACTTTACGTCCACCCTCGGGCGGTTTCCCGGCAAAAGTTTCAGGCAAATACACGCAATGAAGCTCTGTCACTTCGCCCGATGAATTCTTGACCACTTTTTCACAGCGAATGACATAGGCATTTCTTAAACGGACTTCACCGCCTGGCTTGAAACGAAAGAAATCAGGATCTTCTTGCTCTTTAAAGTCTGTGCTTTCGATATATATTTCTCGAGTCATTGGAAACTTGCGAACTCCCATCTCTGGTTTCTTCGGATGAACTTGAGACTCGATCACTTGCACTTGAGTCTCATCCCAATTTGTGATGAAGACTTTCAAGGGCTTCAATACCGCCATGGCCCGGTGGGCGACTTGATCGAGATCTTCTTTCACACAAGCTTCAAGGATTTCGATATCGATCAGACTTTCTGCTTTTGCGACACCAATTCGTTTTGCAAAATTCTTCAATGATTGAGGAGTGTACCCCCGACGACGAATCCCTGAGATGGTGGGCATTCGTGGATCATCCCATCCGCTGACTAGTTTTTCTTTAACCAGCTGCAAAAGCTTGCGCTTACTCATCACAAGATAGGTCATATTCAGTCTTGCGAACTCATACTGTCGTGGTTGAGCTGGAACTTTGCAGTTCTCAATGCACCAATCATAAAAGGGTCGATGATCTTGAAACTCTAAAGTACAGATCGAGTGCGTGATGTGCTCAATGGCATCCGACAGTGGATGGACATAGTCATACATCGGATAAATGACCCACTGGTCCCCGGTTTTGTGGTGATGGGCTTTGCGAATTCGGTACAAAAGAGGGTCTCTCATATTCATGTTCGGAGACTTCATGTCGATCTTTGCCCGCAGAACATGAGCTCCTTCATCAAACTCCCCCGCCCGCATACGGCGGAAAAGGTCTAAATTTTCCTCCACGCTGCGATTGCGATAAGGACTGTCTTTCCCTGGAGTATTAAAATCCCCTCGGTATTCACGAAGCTGCTCTTCGTTCAAAGAACAGACATAAGCTTTCCCTTCGCGGATCAAGTCTTCAGCCCACTGATAAATTTGTTCAAAATAGTCCGAAGCAAAATAAAGATGCTCTTTCCAGTCAAAACCCAGCCACCTCACATCGGCTTTGATACTTTCGACGTATTCGACATCCTCGGCTTCAGGGTTTGTGTCATCAAAGCGTAAATGACAACGCCCCCCGTACTCTTGCGCCAAACCGAAGTTCAAACAAATAGACTTGGCATGCCCTATATGAAGATAACCGTTGGGTTCCGGAGGAAATCGAGTGATGACTTTTCCGCCATGTTTATTGGATGCAAGATCTTTCTCGATGAGGGCTTTAAGAAAGTTTGCACCTTCTGGCGCTGGACCTTTAGCGTTCTGATTTTTCGATGGATGCGACATAGACGTTTAGAATGACATCACTTGAGATAATTCACAAGAATCGAAATCACCGCTGCGTTCACAAAATCGATAAAGCAAGCACCTACCAAAGGGACTACTAAGAAGGCCCGCCGAGTGACTCCAAATTGCTTTGTGACTGCTTGCATATTAGCCATGGCGTTGGCCGTGGTCCCGAGCATAAATCCCACCGTACCCCCGGCCATGACCGCCGAGTCATAATCTTTACCCATGAGCGGGAAAATAACAAAAACTGAAATGAACATAATTACGACCGCCTGGAGAAAAAGTGAAACAACCAGTGGTCCAGCAAGGCCCGCGAGCTTGGACCAATCAATGGCCAGCAAACTCATCACGATAAAAAAGCTCAGAGCCAAGGAACCTAGAACCTCAAGAAAGTTGATATCGATTTTAACTATCCCTTTGTAATCATCCAAATTTCTCACAAAACTGGCTGCGATCATGGCTCCAATGTACCCCGGAAGAGTGACTCCCAGAACGATGAAACCTTGAGAAATCCATCCTCCCACCATCATCACTAAAAACAAAATTCCAAGGGACTTAAAAAGATTCCAAGAGAAGGCAATTTCCGTAAATCTTATCCACGGATTTTCGGGCTCGAATGCTTGGACCTGACTCTTGAACCCCTCTCCGCTCTTGAGTTGATTCCTGCGAATTAAAAAAGCTGAGACGGGACCACCCCAAAGACCTGCGAGAAAGATTCCTCCCATGGCAGAAGCTAATCCGATGCTCGCGGCACCTGCCAATCCACTCTCTTCAAACAGCGGAGCAAAAGCGAGGGAGGTCCCTGGACCACCCACAAGGGATACCGAAGACACCATCACCCCAAAAAGCGGAGACTCGCCCAAGGCCAGAGCAACTCCAATTCCCACCAGATTCTGAATCAACAGAAGCCCAATACAAAGAATCAAAAAATGAATCACCGCCCGCCCGCCTGCTTTGAGCTGTTTCCAAGAGGCTGCAAAGCCAAGAGTCGCAAAAAAAGCAATCATGAGCGGGGTTTGCGGAGAAAAATCAAACTCAAGATTAAGACCCGTGATCTTTTCTGCGGAAAAAACCAGCACCGCCAAACCAAGACCTGCCAGCACTGGCTTGGGTAGACAGTACTTTTTCACCCAAGAAAATTTTAACTCGAGCCATTCTGCGAAGAACAGCGCAAGAGCACAAAATGCAAAGAGCTCCACACTTGAAAACTTCATGGCGAACTCGTGATCATCTCACTCTCACTTCTAATATCTGAATCCAATTGGGCCTCCGTGTGAAGATTCGATGCAAAAACTTCGCAAGTCTTCGCTCTTGTTTTTATAAGATCAAAGAAACGGCCTTCGATGTCACCCCTGACCGATCTCTCGAGAAACAGAAACTCCAAGAAAGAGAACAGCCGAATGCCGGCGAGAAGCCATTTCCCCATGATTTGTTATCGGAATTGTGGCTCTGAAAATTGAGATCTGAGACCCAAGAGCTCTCATCTCAATTTGAGATCAGAGCTCTTGGAAAATTTTAATTTCTCTTCGGTATCGAGTTTGCTCGCAACGACTTTGGGGGCTCACCCCTTCAATGCCGTCGGCCTGCCTTAGAAGATGTACACAAATGAGAGGTTTGCCTCATACTCACTATTTCTTCCCTTTTTTATGATTGGACTTTTATCGAGCCGGGAATTGTAGCTTTCATAATTAATTTCGCTGAGCGCCTTCCAGTTGTCCGAAAAATCAATTCTCGTGAACAAGCCAGCACCAAGCGCTCGATGGCCTGATTTAGCAGAGTACTCTTCGTAGCCAGAGGCAACCGATTGGGCTGCAGTGACTCCAAAATCTCTGTTCAAGAAAGCTGAATTAGCCCATGTGGACCACAAAAGAAGTTCAAAATCTACTTTTTTAGACAGACGGGGAACTCCCAAGCCAACCACGGCAATATGAAGCTCTCCCAAGTCCTTATCGCCCACCATAGATCTCCCACCGATCCAAACATCGTAGTCACCAATCAATGCGTACCGTGCCTCCACGACACCCATCCACTTATCTTTAATATCCCCAAGACCTTTAAGAAATTCAGGATCATCGCTTTCTTTGCGACCATATTCGTATCTTCCAGCTAAACTAAACAGAAAGTCATCAGATGCAAAATACCGAATCCCGTTCTCAACTCCTTCGATAAAAATTTGAGTTGATTCCGTGGAAAAATGCAGCATCGCCACCGGCTCGACCCCGGTCTCATAATTTTTAGATGCATCTGCTTTACCCCCATACTCCACCCCGGCTCCCAATGGCAAGGCCCATCCTTTTTTACAGGCAAAATTCAACAGTGATGGCATGTCTGGATCACAATCTTTTGCCTGGACGTTTAGCGATATACTGATCGCCGCAGAAAAAACTAATGCTGTTAATTTGATTGTTTTCATCGTGCACTCCTTTGTCTGATTACTTTCGTAAAAACTAGCACAGCCTTGAGCAAATCGGGCCTTTTTTTGAACAAAAGGTCGATCCTCTGAACCAACGGTAGCACCCTTTAAGACATCGCACTTAATAATCTCCGACTTATGGGAAGTGTGGCGTCATTTGACATGGTCACCGTTCTCAATTTCTTGTCAATTCTCCGGATATGTTTTTTCGACACCCAAATCGAACGATGAATTCGATAACCGTATTCTTCAGCAAAAGAGTTGATAGCTTGTCCTAAGCCGTAATTCACTAATCGACTGCCAAGAGTGGTTGTCACCATGATATACTGTTTCTCAGCTTTTATAAAAATCACATCCGTACCAAGCTCCGGGGGAAGAATTTCCAAAAAGGCCTCCCCGATCTCGCAAGAAGCATTTGCCTGATCAATCACAAATGGACTTGCAGCTAGTTTGCGATCGATCTTGCTAGGTAACACAAGCCCGAAATATCTCGGCGACTTCATCAACAGCCAACAAATCACTACGGACGGTAGAACATTTCCATACTCTTCAATAATCCCTTTGATAGAAAGCAAAGGACCTTGATCTGCGCCTAAAAAAACATCAAGAAAGTATGCGAAGGGGGCAAAAAAGAGAGCACCCAGCATACCTTCGAGCGTCGACAAAAACCAAAAGTTGACCTTAAGCCTATTGTGTAAAATGACATGACTAAACAAAAGAGCCAGCATAGCTACCAAGATGGTTGGTACCCATACAAAAAAGCTCTGTATCGATGTACCATAGGAACCATCTGCCCCCATGGCAGCAAAGATCACTGCAAAAAACAGCGTAAAGAACACAAAAAAACGAAGGTGAGG
>JAJTIC010000061.1 GCA_021300175.1 Pseudomonadota bacterium | reverse complement strand
GCTTAGATCAAAAAACGAATCAAGATGGTATTGTTGTCAAAGGAGCGAGAGAGCATAATCTCAAAGATATATCTTTGTTCTTGCCACGCAATCAGATCACCGTGATCACAGGCCTTTCTGGCAGCGGCAAATCTTCTTTGGCCTTTGATACGGTCTATGCTGAAGGTCAGCGTCGGTATGTGGAATCTCTTTCTGCTTATGCGAGAAACTTCTTAGAGCAAATGAAAAAGCCCGAAGTGGACTCTGTCACGGGGCTCAGTCCTGCCATTGCCATCGATCAGAAATCAGTGAGCACCAATCCTCGGTCCACGGTGGGAACGGTCACCGAAATCTATGATTACTTGCGCCTGCTTTATGCGAAGATTGGTGTGCCCGAGTGTCCCACCCATAAAGTACCCGTAGCTTCGCAAACCCCTCAACAGATCATTTCTGAGTTGATGAAACTTCCAGAAGGCACCAAGTTTTACTTGATGGCTCCGATGGCTCAAGCCAAAAAAGGGGAGTTTTTGGCTGAGTTTCAGCGATGGGCAAAAAAAGGTTTTGTTAAAGCGAAAGTCGATGGTGAGTTCATTGATCTTGAAAATGCCAAAAAACTCGCAAAGACGAAAACTCATGATATTGATCTCGTGGTTGATCAGCTGGTGATTAAAGAATCTTTCCGGGCACGGCTGGCAGAAAGTTTGAATACAGCTTTGTCGTTATCCGATGGACGAGTGGTCATCGAGAAGCTCACGGGCGAACGCACCAACTACTCTCTCCACTCGAGCTGCCCGATTTGTTCCTATTCTTTCCCTGAATTAGAGCCTCGAATGTTCAGTTTTAATAATCCTCGCGGAGCTTGTCCCAGCTGCAATGGTCTTGGAACTTTAGATTTGGTGGAAGAAAGTAATTACCGCGATGGTGACGAAGGAAAAGTTCTTCAAAAAGTTTCCTATCGTTATAAAAATGAAAAGAAAGTCACTGAAGATGACGAAGAGTCTTCCGAAGACTTAGAGCTGAGTTCTTGTCCCAGCTGTCATGGGACGCGGCTGAAACCCGAAGCCCTGAGCGTCAAAGTGGCGGGACAAAATATTGCTGAGATTTCTGAGCTTTCTTGTGCAGAACTGCGTGATTGGGCCAAGGGTCTCAAAGTTCCAGTCAAGGATCAGTTGATTGCCGATAAGATTTTAAAGCAAATTTTGTTTCGTCTCGAGTATTTGATTCGGGTCGGGACTTCGTATTTGTCGCTCAGTCGTCCTGCCAGGACATTGTCGGGCGGAGAAGCACAGCGGATTCGGCTGGCCACTCAAGTGGGCTCTGGTCTTGTGGGCGTTTTGTACGTGATGGATGAGCCGAGTATTGGATTGCATCCACGAGATCATCATCGACTCCTGCAAATAATTGGCGAACTCAGGGATAAGGGAAACACCATTCTCTTGGTTGAACATGATGAGGACACGATTCGATTTGCAGATCATGTGATCGATTTAGGTCCGCGGGCGGGGAAGTTGGGCGGGGAATTGATGGCTCAAGGCACTCCTTCCGAGCTTGAGAAAAATCCCAAAAGCCTCACGGGTCGTTATTTGAGTGGTGAGCTTCGAATGAAGACTCCAGCGGTTCGCCGGCAAGGGAATGGAAAATATCTCGAGATCAAAAAGGCCTCTGGAAATAATCTGCGGAATGTAGATTTAAAAATTCCATTGGGGACGCTCACTTGTGTGACTGGCGTTTCTGGCAGCGGAAAATCCACACTGATTATCGATACGCTTTACAAAGTTTTAGCCCAACATTTCTATAACTCTTCGGCAAGGCCTTCACCTTATGAGCAAATCCAAGGAGTCGAACACATCGACAAAGTGATTGATATCAATCAAAAACCCATTGGCCGCACACCAAGGTCCACGCCTGCGACTTATGTGGGACTTTTGCCGTTGATTCGAGATCTCTTTGCTCAGTTGCCAGAAGCTAAGCTTCGCGGATTTGAGCCAGGAAGGTTTTCTTTCAATGTGAAAGGTGGTCGCTGCGAAACTTGTCAGGGGCACGGGCAAATCCGCATGGAAATGCATTTCCTCGCCGATGTGTTTGTAACTTGCGATACTTGTTTGGGTCGAAGATACAACCGTGAAACATTAAATATTAAGTACAATCATAAATCGATCGCTGACGTCCTGTCCATGAATGTGGAAGAGGGCATGGAGTTTTTTAAAAATCACAGCCATATTTTTAGAAAGCTTGAGACGTTGCACCGAGTGGGGCTTGACTATATGACCTTGGGTCAAAGCTCAACCACATTGTCCGGAGGGGAAGCTCAGCGAGTGAAACTTTCAAAAGAGCTTTCCAAAAGGGGCACTGGTAAAACACTTTATATTTTGGATGAACCGACGACGGGACTGCATTTTGAAGACATCAAAAAGCTCACGGAGCTTTTGCAAGAACTAGTTGAGCAAGGGAATACTGTGCTTGTGATTGAACATAATTTGGACGTGATTCAAGCGGCTGATCATTTGATCGACTTGGGTCCTGACGGAGGAAAAGGTGGCGGCCGAATTGTTGCGACGGGAACTCCTGAAGAAGTTAGCCGTGTCACCGATTCTGAGACGGGGAAGTTTTTAGCTGCGATGCAACCGCGCAAGAAACAAAAATAAGAAGAGCTCCTAAAATTTGAGCTGTGGATAAGTGCTCTCCTAAAAGCGTCACTGCCAAAATTGCAGAAAAAGGACTTTCCATTAAAAACAGCAAAGACACGAGAGAGGGGCTGATCACTCGCTGGGCTCGGAATTGGAGATAAAAAGCCAGGAGTGAGCTTCCGAAAGTGAGAATGCCTAAGCCCCACCAGCCCTGAGGGCTCAAGTCCCAAGGTGTCCAGTCCTTTTCAAAAGGGAAAAGAGTGAGAGCAAAAGCTGCGCACCAAAAGCTCTGGAAAGCATTCAGTGCAAAGCTATTCTTCGATTTCGGTGCGATGTGGCCCACATACAAAATATGAAAAGCGGCTGCGATAGCGCAAAGGAAAGTGAGAAAGTCACCTTGTTCTAACACAAAGCTTTTCACCTGAACAATTAGTCCCACTCCGATGAAAGAAAGAAAGATGCAGATCCAATGGAATACGTGGAGTCGATCTTTGAAAATAAACATGGAAATCACAGGAACAATCAGAACATAAAGAATAGTGATAAAAGCAGATTTGGTGGCTGTGGTGTATTGCAGTCCCCAGGTTTGTAAAATGAGAGTCAAAGCTAAAAGAGCCCCCGCACCGAGCGCGAGTTTGAATTCGCCGATCAGAATGTCCTTGGGGGTTCGAGCGGCCACAAGTATCACAAGGCTGACAAGGAAGGCTCCCATAAAACGATAGAAGACAATGGCACTGGGAGAGAGGGATTCTAAAGCCCAAACAGCGCCAATAAAGCCGAAGCCCCAGAGAAATCCAGCAATGATCAGTTCCAAAAAAGCTTGGTTTTTAGTCGAAAGCTTCTGCAAAAATTTTCCCTTTATCAAAACCCTCTGCTTCGATGAGATTTTGCTTCACTTCTTTGATCATGCCCCCGTTGCCACAGAGGTAAAAAGTAGTGTCGATATTTTTATAATCAAAATCTTTAAGGAAGTGCTGAACATAACCCTTTTTACCGGTCCAAGATTCTGAGGGACGGCTAAGAACAAAAGCATAGTCAAAGTCTAGGAGTTCTTTCTTGAGGGCTTCCAGCTGCGGCTGGTAATACATTTCCTTTTCGTTTCGAACGCCGAAAAGCATGCGGTATTTAAGATTCGGGTACTGTTTTTTTCGGGACATTAAATAACAATAGTGCTGAGAGAGCCCCGTGCCCGTGTTGAGGAAAACAACCTGCTGAGACGGGGGCTCTCTGAAGAAAACACGGCCAAAGGGGCCCGTAAATTGGAGAGTTTCTCCGCCCTTTAAAGACCAAATGTAAGTTGAGGCTTTACCATTTTCCACATGCTTGAAGAGAAGTCGGAATCCATCGGTTTGAGAGTCTTCCGAAGCAATCGAGTAAGCTCTGAGCGCTGGTTTTTCCCCGTCCTGAGGAACATGGAGAGTGACAAACTGACCAGCTTTGAATTGAAAGGTTGAAGGTTCAGAAGTTCTGATGATCAGCTCTCTGACGGAAGGCGTGTGATCGATAATTTCAGAAACTTTCATTTGGTAGACGGTTCTTGTTGATGACATGCGGCAGGTCCTCTTTCGTGGCGCAATTTTTTGGGGACAATCAAAGAAAATTTAACGTAGACTAAAATGAGTATGACTTCAAGACTGCTCAGCACTGGAATTGGCCTTCTTTTCTTATCTTCCGCCCTTTGGGCCCAAGAAGTCCCCCCGGATTTCGCGCCAGAAATTGTTGACAGGCCTCCCTTGGAATTTGCCCCAACCGTGAAGCGAGCGGGCTACAGTGTTCCCATGAGATTTCTTGTCGAAGGGCATGGGGTGACCCCTAAGCCCTTGCGCCTTGAATGGGATCTGGAAAGTTCTTCAGGGCGTGGACTCATCATGTCTTCTTTGAAATTCGATTCACGCTCTTTCTTCGTCGCTTTGATGTCGCTCAAGCAGCTTGATCGCCGTATGGATCGCTTGGCAGAGCCAGAGCTCAAGAATGAGTCGATTTTTGTCTTCCGATTTCCAGAGCACCTCATTCAAGAAGGTGTCATCGAAGCTGTTACTCGAACAGGCAAAGTGGTATGGACTCATGATTTCGGCAAGTTTCAACAGCAAGCTTGGCGCACCCAACTCGAAGCATGGAAAAAGTATTTGCTCTCGCGAGGTGCTACTTTGGATGAAATTAGTCGGGGGCCCTTGTTCGCGAGTCAATTCGGAGTTCGAGACTTTTACCGACAGTTTGCAGAGTTCACGCAAGAAACTGAGCCTTTCCGTTTTTGTATCAGTCAAAAAAAGGAAAAGGGCTGGATTCGCCTGTGCACCAATTCCTACGAATTTCGTAAGAACGAAAAGGGAGAGATGACATTTGTCTCTTTGAGATATCAGCCCTTGCCAGCGCGAGTGATTCTTCAAAATGAAGATCGTTCATTGAAAGGAATTTACGAGATCACCGATAAAAAAGAGCCTGTGCAATTTTATGCAGAACTTTCTAACGGGATGAGTTTTGAATTTTTCTCAGAAGTTCCCAATTTCAGGTTGGTCGAAATTGTTCGATTAAAGAAGGGATCCGATCAAATGACTTTGGTCGGAGAGGGGGATGTTCCCGTTCAGTCCCACCGAATAGTGCAGCAACCTCAAGATGGACGTATTGAAGAATTTTTTCGATGGCAAGCAACGATCGGGGATCAGAGAACATTTTGGGAAACAACGATTTCCGATGCAAGACCCTTTGTTTTTCTCAGAGGCCAAGGTGGTGGATTTTTCATCCAAGAATTTCAAATTGAAAAAGTTCCTTCTGAGGAAATTCGTCCTTACCTTCATGACCGAGCTCTTCGCTCGACATATGGTGATGGTGCCAAGATTTTTGGGGTTAAACCACCAGTTGAAATTTCCACAGAATCAAATGAAATGAAGTTGGAATCTAGCTTACCAGAGTTCACTTGGTACTATGGAGCTAAAAAGCGAGGTGTGTACAATTATGCGACAGTAAAAGTGCAAGATCAATCGGAAACCTATTTGGGATATCACGAAGTTTTCAAAGGTTATCCGAGAGAGCTTTCCGCTCGTTTATCAGGAGTCGCGGGCAGCGGGGGCCTGGTTTTTCAGGGGGAATCTGCGTTCAATTACTGGATTGAAGATTTGTTGGGTTGGACCAATTATTATTTTTCAAGACACCGATGGGGTTGGTCCTACAAGTACTTTCAATCAGTCACACCGCTGACTTTTTCGAGTCGTCAAGGGACTCTTCGGAGCTCGACATTTGATTTAAAATATCGGTTTTCGCCCGGATTGTGGGGTCGAGATGAATCATGGGGAGCCATGCTCAGCTACCAAGAAATTCAGTTCAATGTTTTTGAGCCGAAGATGTTAGGGGCGGGGATTTTCTGGGCCAGATCTATGCCAAAGCTCTTTGATGATGCCATGAATTTACTTCCGATTTTACGCTATCCCAAGTGGGTTGATCTTGAGTTTGTTTATTATCTGGAGTCTTTACACAGAGATCATTTTCTCTTGAATCCAGGGACTCAACGGGCAGGTTTTACTGGAGTGGGGAACTGGGCTCTTAATTTCCATGGGAAAGTTGCGTGGAGTGAAAGATTTTTTGGGGAAGCTGGGTTTGGAATCCGACAGCTTGATTTTTTGAGAGAACGTGCGAACGAGAATCCTCGGCGACTTCGATTTCAGTACTCTTCATTTTATGGGACTGTGGGACTTGGAGTGAACTTTTAATTCCCGCCTTTTTCAGTAGAGTGTCTAAGACTTTGACAGCTGTCTACACACTGATGAGGACCAACTGGTTTATATGGCCAATCTTAGCAGGCATATTCTTGGCTGTTCCGTCCATCGCATGAAAATATGTTCTTTAGTTTTATGTTTTTGGCGCTCTCGACGTGAGGAACTCGTTCAGAGAAAGCCTCAGATCGACCTTAAGAGATAGGTCGGTTTATTCCCGTCAAATGGGGAAGTCGAAAAAGTGAAAATGGGAAACCGTGAAGTTGTTAACTAGATGAAAGTGAAGAAAGTAGGAAAAATGAATCTGGCAAAAATTGAAACTCTGATCTTCTGCGTGACAGTCTTTTTGTCTTTCAGCACTCAAGCTGCTCAATTGAGCGCTCAGTGCTATCTCGAGAGCAGAGATGGAGCAAAAGTTGAAGGGCTAGCTATTGATAAAAGAATTGAAATTGCTTCAGTGTCTAAGGTGATGACCGCACATTGGGCGATTGCAACGCTGGGTGCGGATTATCGCTATGAAACAAAAGTGCATATAACGCCAGTTTCAAGGGACCAAGTGAATGTCCACATTGAGGGCTCTCATGATCCATATTTTTCTCGTTATCAGGCGCAATTTCTTGTCGCTGAATTGAATCAACTGGGAGTAAGGAAAATCAAAAGTTTAACTTTTGATGAGAATTTCAAGTTTCTTTCCGCAACTCGTGTGGGAGCGGTTGCGCAAGGTCATTTTCGTCCAGCAGATCCAACCCCTGACCGGGTGGCAGGGAACTTAAGAGCGACCTTAAACTCTTTACATGAATCTTATCTCTCCATGATAACAAGAGCTCGAGATGTCATGGGTGTCAATTTGCCACAGCTCATCGAGATGACGGTCGATTCCATTTTATATGTGAGTAAAGATAGAGTAAAATTCGATGATTCAACGAAAACATACTTGATGAAGTCAGCCCCTCTGCATGCGATTCTAAAGGAGATGAATAGAAATTCCAATAATTATGCTGCCAATATCATTTTTGAAGGTTTAGGCGGTGCAGACAAGTATCATCAGTTCATTGATGGGAGGTTGAAGACAGATCGAAAGAAGATTCGCTTTGTGAATGGCTCAGGTGATAGTTTGCTCAATGAAAGAGGTGTCAAACAGTACAACGAAGCGACCTGTTCAACTGTGATTCAGGTTATGGTGGATTTGAAATCCATCATGGAGGCACAAGGAAAAGGAGTTGAAGATATCATGGCTGTTGCCGGAGCAGATTCTGACAGTGATGGTCGGAGCACCGTGACTGCGCTTTATGAAAATGATTTTACTGACGAGGCATTGATTGCAAAAACAGGAACCGTGAATCCTGCTGTCACTCTCGCTGGATACGCTTCCACACAGAAGGGCCTCATTTATTTTGGTATCATCATCAGTACAAATGGGTCCGCTGCGGATTGGAGAGAAGGGCGAAGTCTTATTCGTCAAAGGGTGAATGATATGTTTAAGAAGCACAAAGGTCGTGTGAGCGTGAATTATGAGCCTCAAACATTTTTTCCGATCGATTCTGAGAGTGCGTTAAGACCTGTTTTACTGGAGCTCAACAACGCTGAGGAGCTGAAATGAAGTATTTGGTGCTGTGGATTGCTTTTTCGGCACAGGTATGTCTGGCGCGGAATGGAGATGTATTCGAGGCTACAGACAAGGGCAAGGTCAGCGAAGTTCGCGGCGCCATCACTCGGGCCGATGTGAACAGTGTTAATGAACATGGAGAAACTGCTCTAATTCGTGGGATATCAAAGGGCTACCTTGAGATCTCGGACCTTCTTTTGAAAAATGGAGCTCAAATTAATCATCGTGATAAAGCGGGTAACACCGCGATACTCTATGCTGTTTCAAATAACAACCTGGAAGCTGTGCAGTTGTTGCTGAAGTTTAAGCCAGATCTCTCTTTGAAGTACGGTCCTGAAGAAGAAAATATTTTCTTTGAGGTGGCCCGGATGGGTGACCTTCGAATTTTAAAAGCCCTGACGAAGTCTCTCAAGAAGGATCGCTCTCTTTTGCAAACAAAAAATAAGTCCGGCAAATCAGTTGCTGATGTGGCTCTAGATTCAGGGCATCGTCAATTCGCCAAAGAACTAGGGAAGATCCTCAAGGCGGATTGATGCACTCATTGTCGGAAGGGTAATTCTTGACGCCCTTAGAGCTGAGTCTTGTTTCATCTTGAGACGATTCTTTTGCTCAGCTTGAGACTCGCTCCCAAAACACCGATACTAATAAGACTGAACGTTGGGGGCATGGAATGTCAGACATTCCCAGATGGGCATATTCGTCAGTCGCTTCAATTCTTGAGGCTCTGAAAAAAACGGATCCTGAAACATACCGGCACTGTTTGCGTGTGGGGCAGTACTCTCGCTTGCTCGCAAAGTCCGCCGGTTTTGATGAGTATCAACAGAAAATATCTGAGTTCGCAGGGATGCTCCATGACGTGGGTAAAATGGGAGTGTCTCAGCATATCATTCAAAAACCAGGCAAACTGACTCCTGAGGAATACCATCAGATGATGGAGCACCCTTTATATTCAGCCGAGCTTTTGAAGCCTCTTGACCAGCATGAATTTTTCAAGACAGTCTTACCAGCAGTGAAGCATCATCACGAGCGCTTTGACGGAGAAGGCTATCCCGACAAACTCGCGGATGAATCCATTCCTGTGCACTCGCGAATTATTCTTTTGGTGGATACGTTAGATGCAATGGGGCAGGACCGTGCCTATCGTAAAGGTCTTCCGACTGAAGTGATTTACAAAGAAATACGAAAGTTTGCAGGCACTCAGTTTGATCCGCAACTGGCGCAGATTTTTTTGGAGAGTCATCGGTTTTGGGGTCAGCAAAAGATCGATCCGCAAACCCACGAAGAGATCATCAAAAAAGCGGCCTAATGATTGAGACCGCTTCTGAAAAAACTATTTCAAGACGTTACAAAGAGATTCTTTCTTGGCGAAACCACCCGCTTGAACCGTGGTTTGCAAGTTACAAGGATTATATCCTTTGTCGGCTAAACCTTGTGCGATCTCATTCAGAGTTGTTTGAGGCAAAGACGGAGTCCGTGACAAAATCCATCCAAACTTTCTATTTGGTGCACCAATAACCGCCCACTGATAATTGGGATCCAGATCGATGATCCAGTAGTCGCCAGCAAACAAAAATACGTAGTGTCCTAAAAACTTGAAGAAAGCCACTTTCAACTTTGCATTCGAAGCTTTATCAGCAATTTTAGCGCGAGCCACAGCTACATTCTTTTTGCCATTCTTTTCATCACAGGAGTTCACGACCTTAACATCGCCATCGTTCAAGATCGAGTATTCAGCCGTGACCCCACCGATACACTTGCGTTGAAAGGAGGCAGGAATTGATGCGACTTCATACCACTTGCCCACATAGCGGGTGAGGTCGACGGCATCGACAGTGGTCAGCGGAGTTTCATTTTTGTCTGCGAACGCAGAAAGGGAAAGAAGAGAAGTGAGAAGAGCTGTTAGACAGAATTTCATGGGTATTCTCCTGGTTAATGTTGAACTCGTCAGAAGTTGTAGCCCTGAGGCACTGAAAGGGCATCTTTTTGTTTCGTCTTTTGATTTATTGCAGGGAAAAATTGTAAATTCTTTATTGGCGGTTGGTGCTTTCAAAAATCTTGTCAGCAGATTTTGCGACAAAGCCTTGATAGAGCTTTCCATCTGCCAAAGGATAGCGTTTGGCAAATTCATAATAACATCCTGGGATGTTATGAGTGCCATCTTCAAATTTGACAGCAACATCTTCTGCCATGGTTGAACTCTGTTCCAGATAGTCAGCACGGGAGCCTTTCACGACTCCCCCTGATTTATTCAGAGTGTAGCCATTCTTCTCTAAGAATTCATTCAGCACAGTGATATCGCTGAATTTCTTAAGAGCATTTATATTCACTGTGAAATGATTGGGGCGAAACCCATAAGCCGCCACCCAGCTCGCGTACTCGCTTTCTTTGGCAAGCTCACTGTAGGCTTTAAAAGTCATCTTCCAAGGTCTGCCACACATAGAAAACTCTTCTGTTTGAATCAAACTCTCGGGAATTTGAGAAACCATCTTTTCCACTTCTACCTGAATGAAAGGAGACACTTTTTTTAGCTGCAGTTCACTGATGAAAATTTTCGGCAATTCAGGACGAGTGCTATGCTCGTAGTGTTTGGCATAAAGTTTCTTTTCAACAAAAGTGTAATCCTGTTTCTCATTGTAACCGTGGACTTTGAAGACTTTCGCAAGGCTTTCGATACCTAGGCGGGGGTGATCGAAAGTTCTGAGTGCTATATGATCATTCAGCACTGTTTCCCCTTGGCCCGAGAGAAGGTCATAAATTTTTTTGGCTTTTGGGTTCATCTGGCAGTAGTCGAGCCACATTTTGCCGAGTAAATTTTCTAAGGTTTTCATAGGACTCCTCCGATCGACTTTCGTCGTAAATAGGTCTGTAGTCTCTTCCAGAGGTCCTTCAGAGTGCTCTAAATTTGAGCAAATCCAAAGGGTCTCGATGACCACTTGAGCTAAAGCTCGAGTATCGTATAATTTTTTCAAGACAAGGCCTATCTTTTTTGTGCAGAACCATTGTAAAAAAGGGGGCTTTTTCGAAGAAAAACTGAGTCTTTGCTCCAGTTATGCTAGGGTGGTCGACGTGCGTTTTTTGTTAGTGAAATCACTTATTTTTTTGGGGGGCGCGAGCTCTATCTCTTGGGCATTTGCGCAGAACAGCCCTGCGGGCGGCCAATCCTCATTTTCTGTGAATTCTGAAAAAGCAAATTTAAAAAAAGATTTTGGAGTGACGGGCTATTTGAAGTTTGAGGGAATGCAGTATTCAACCAAGCTTCCGGAGCAGCCCAATCTCGACCAAAGTCTTCTTGTGTCCACAAACCTTCGTTTGTTGGGTCGGTCGCAAGTTTCTCAGTCTGTGTTAGATCTCACAGCTGGTCGTTATGTGGACGTGGGTTCTGGAGTGTGGGGAGTTAAAGAGCTGTACTATCAACGCCAAGTCATCGGTTCGCAAACCAAAGTGGCTGTGGGACGCAAAACTGATTTCTGGTCGCAAGTGGATCAGGATTGGCAGTTGGGTCTGTGGCAACCCAAAGTATCTGTGGATGCGCTTCGTCCAGAGGAGCAAGGTCTCGGCGGAGTTTTTCTGAATCATCAGAACGGTCCTTGGGATTTTGTGTCTTTTGTGTCGCCCGTTTTTATTCCCTCGATGGGGCCTGATATTCGTGAAAAAGATGGCTCGCTCAAATCGAATTCTCGTTGGTACAAAACTCCTTCAAGCACTTTTCCTTTGAATGGAACAGATACGAAACTTGTCTATGACTTGGATGTTCCTAATCTTTCAAAACTTGTTTCTAATCCAGGGGCCGGGGCTCGCCTTAAATGGGGAGGTCAGGATCGTGGGACATGGGTAGCCATGAATTATGGCTATAAACCCATGAATCAGCTGCTTCTGCGCTATAAGCGAAAACTCTTTCTCCCTGAAGTCGATCCCCAGACAGGAGAAGTTACTGTGTCCCCCGAAGTCGGCTATCACGAAGTGTTCGGGGGCGATTTGGGATATTCCTTTGGAGCTACTGGACAAGCCGTGATCTCTTATCTTGAGGATCGCCCTACGTTTAATCTTCCTGAAGATCCTTGGGTGCAGCAACAACCTCGAACTATGAGAGTGGTGGGTGTGCATGTTTCTAATTCTTTTGAAGTGCCAGTTCTTGTGGATCCCTTGGTCGCGTCTGTCCAATATCTGAAAGCGACAACTACCGCTGTGATCGACTATGACTCTAACGGATCTGAACAAGGTTCTATTTTTGAAGAGCGCAGCCAATACACCAATGCAGCTCAAGTGCGGGTTGATACTTCAGGTCTTTTGGCTCGCAAGAGAATATCCACTACATTTAAATATCTTCGAGAGTTTGATCAAAAAGGCTCTCTGTATAATTTGGAGCTGAATTACTATCCCACAAAATCAATAGCTGTCTTCACAGGAGCTGATGTTTTAGGAGTCGATGATTCGAAGAGCAGCAATAAAGATACACGTTTTCTGAACCAATTTCGAGCCAACGATCGTGTTTATGGAGGACTCAACTATGTCTTCTAATCGTAGAACAATCCTTATTGCGATTTTGATTCCTTTCTTCTTGGGTGGTTGTGACTTACCTTTTGGCGAAGATCCGCCACCTCCAGCTCCGCTTAACAACAAGTTGGGTGTCGAGACAGAGTGTCTTGCAGAAGTGATTCCGGCCATGAAAGGTTTTATGGATGGCTCTGCTTCCGCGAAGCAAGTGGGGGATGTTTGGACTTGTTTTGGATCGGCCATTGAACTTTTCGGTGAGTCCACGAGGGGCCGTTTTGAAGATCGGTACACGCCTCGAGAGCTCGCCAATTTTTTTGAACGCTATTATCTAAAAAATGGAACCAAAATCAGCCCTGAGCTTCTTCGTCAGATTTTCTTGCTCAAACAAGTTTTCGTGGGAGGAAGTTCTGAAGCCATCAATCGCAAGGAACTTGAAAAACTGTCTGCTTTTGCGGCGCAAATGCGAGGTTTAAGTCTCAGGCTCCTTCCTTATATGAAGCTTTATAGTTTGAACTGGAAGGCTTCGGGTTTTAAAGAGCTGAATGAAGACATTCGCTACTTTGAAGCAGCGAACTTGGAAATTCAAAACGCGGCTCGAGAGCTGGGGGATACTTTTGCTAGAAATCGCCAAAGTTACCAAATCGAGAATTTTGTCACTTTGCTCGAAGAAGTTTCTAAACTAGATCCTTCGTCTTCGTGGGGTTGGCTGGCAGATCTTAAAAAGGCCATGCCTCTCATTTACAAACTGAAAAAGACGCTCGCGGGCGGAAGTGAAAACTCGATTGATGCTTCTGAGTGGAAGCGTTTTGCCGTTTTAGGTGTGCGTGGATACATTCAATTTCTGAGGTACTATTATTTCTTGGATCAGAATAATCAAGTGGGTGCTGGTCCTGAGCTCATTTATTTCGCACGGTCGATTGACGATCTCTTTTCGTATCTCGGGGATATGGTGGGCGATAAGCCGGGTGCGATTCTGACTCGAGCTGAAATTTTAGAAATTCTCGAAGCTCTTGCTTTGTTTGTTCCTGATCTTAAGCCGAGCGATCATTTTTTGATTGAAGCTATGAAGATCAAGCAAGTGCTCTTTGGAGGAAGTCTCGATAACTTCAGAAAAGAAGATTTCGAAAAGGCCAGATCTAAAGTGGAGACATTCAGAAATTTGACGGAGAGATTTCTTTCTTATGCCGATGTCTACGGTCAGTCCTGGGATCCTTTAGAATTTTCAGCCTCGGATGCTCTTGAGTTTTTCAAACTGGCAGATCAGAATTTGTCCGAGTTCGGGAGAAGACTCGGCAGCATCATGGAAACTCCTTATGATTTGAAAGATGCTATACGATTAGCGAAGGAGCTTGAGGCATTCTATCCGCCCATCCGAAAGGGTGATAAATCCTTTGAGCAGCTCGCTCAACAGTATTTGCCAGTGCTAGTTTCTGCGAAGAATATTGTACTGAGCGATCAGGGTTCCTTGATCGGGCGCACTCGCGGTGAGTGGTCTGATGTATTGAAACTTTCTGCCGAAGGCTATGGACGCTATCTCTTTTTCAAATATTTCCTGACGGGGACTTCAATCACTGAAGGCGCAGGGCTCAATGCTTTAGCACTCATGGTCAGCGATACAACGATTTGGCTCGAAACCTTGATCGGTAGAAAGACCACCCGTCCTGAGAAAGTGATCACGTTTGCTGAGCTCGAAGCTCTGATCACAGCCGCTGCCAAAGCGGAGCTTCTGCCAAAGAGTTTAAGAGTCGAGAGCTTGAATCAAGCAATGAAGGTTTTGTTCCAAAAGATGTTAGTTCAGCCAGAGCGGAGGATTCAAGGACCTTTGCCTTTGGGCTTTGGGGCAGAGGCTTTAAGAGTGATCCGCACTGAGTTTTCAATTTGGTTCGATATGCAGAGATTCATCGAAGTCCTTTTTCAGGGGGTCCCCGAGGAAGGTCGACGACCCATTACTGACGTGCAAAGGGATTTTGACCGAGCAGCCGCCACGGTTGGGGTCACTGAGATGCGGGCTTCTTTAGCGACTCCCGTGCCTTTTGTGTTTGATGACCGTGATCAGTTGAGAATTTCTACGAGACCCATCGACTTTGACCGTGAGTCGTTGAGAACGATTAACATCGCTAGAGCGCTTTCTCGTCTTGTCATTCGCAGTTTTGCCGCGGACTTAGCTCGAGTCAGTACATATCAAGGTATCAGTAATTCCGAAGCCAATCAGCTTTTTATGGAAGTGAAGCCTCTGGTTGTGGATTTGGGCCTTATTGAAAAAGACAATACGACTTTTGCCGACTCGCGATTCCGCGAAGGCAATTTGTTCACTCCGCGAGCCAATGGGAATGATTACTTGGATTTTAGGGAAGCAGTGGATCTCGTCCTCTTGATTTTGTCAGGGCTAAGAACGGATTCCTACGTTTACAAAAATCTCGAAAAGACGTGTGCGGTAGAACCCACAAATCTCAATGACAAAAATGATAAGTCCAAATCAGTTCGAGTGGATTGCGTGCTGCCGTTTTATGCCCGGGAGGTTCGAAATAGCTTTACTCATTTGCCGCAGTTTCTTGATTTTGTGACTGAGTTACCAATGGATCGCTCACAGGCCATGTTCATGAATTTGTTAAAAGCAGCGGGCGGAATCGAAGATAAGCAGCGTCGAATGAAAGTTTCCGATATTGCTTTGGTCCCTCACGTTTCTCAGTACATTGAATCAGTCATGCAGAGATTTGATACCAACAAAGATGGTGTGCTCGTGACCTCAGAAGCGATGGGTGCTTACCCTACTTTTGGAAATATTCTTAAACAAGTCAGTGGTTTAAAATCTGAGAATCTCAACCGTGCGGTATTTGCTTGGTTCCTCAGATATGGAAGTCAGCCTGAGGGGGCTGATCGAATCAAATTTCTTCTCTGGTGGGTGCCTCGGGGTGAAAAGCGATGGAACGTGCGAGCAGACCGCGAGCGAATTGGTCAGATCATGGGTTTCATTGCGGATTCGATCAACAAAGAATTGCAAAAGAAAGCTGAAGCCCTGTCTTCAGGGAATGGAACTGCTTCTCAAGATCAAATTGAAAAATGGGAGCGAGAAGAAGAAGAAGCCACTCGTCGCGGGCCTAATCCAGGACGGCGGTAGTATTTTAAATTTTTTGCACTGAGAACTTAGAAGCGGTTCTTCCACATCATGGATTCAACAGGGAGAGCCGTTTTTTCGTTGTACTTGGCAGAGCCTTTTTTATTGTATGGAGTGAGCAGTTCTCCACGTGTTTCAAAGTAAATCAGTTGCCCGATGGGCATCCCGGCGTACACACGTACAGGCTGCTTTACAGAAATCTCCAGAGTCCAAAAGTTGCAGAAACCGACATCGCCTTTACCAGCCGTCGCATGGATATCGATTCCGAGACGCCCCACGCTGCTTTTTCCTTCGAGGAACGGCACATGCTTAAAGGTTTCTGTGTATTCTTGAGTCACACCCAAATAGAATTCGTCTGGTTGAAGCAAATATCCTTCTTCGGGGATTTCGAATGTCTCAATAAGATTGTGGATACGAGCATCCAGAACCCTGTTCTGATAAACAGCGAGAGTCTTACCTAAGTGAACGTCATAGGAGTTAGATCCTAGGCATTCACGTCGAAACGGAGAAACATGAATGTCCCCAGATTCGATGCACTTCAAAATCTCGCTGTCAGTAAGAATCATAAAATATTGAAATTACTTGGTTTCTCTGTGAAGAGTATGTTTTTTCAAATTTGGATTGTACTTTTTAAGTTCTAAACGACCCGGAGTCTTTGTTTTGTTCTTAGTCGTTGTGTAACGAGAAACGGGTTTACCCTGAGCGCGAGCTTCAGTGCACTCCAATGTTACAATCAATCTTCCACTTTTTTTTGCCATAAAAGACCTCTTTTTCTACGCGGATTCAAGGGTATAGCCAAGTTCAATGCAAACTTCAATAGAAAAGGGCTGACAGACCTTTAAGAAGCCGAGTATTTTTGGGGAGCGGAGGGTTGCATGGCCAAGTTCTTGATTTTAGGGCTTTTCATCACAGGATTACAGTTCACAGCAGGAGCTGCCCCTGCGACTCAGGAGTATCATGCTGGAGAGATCATTTCTGGCCAAACAGGCGAGGTTCTTGTCTTGGATGATGTAGTTTCTCAGATTCAAAATGGTGATGTGGTAATCCTGGGGGAAATCCATGGGCAAGGGGTGATCTCCGATCAACAGATGCAGCTGCTTCAAGCGCTCAGGAATCGTGGCCTGATTGTAAATGTCGGTTTTGAGTTTTTTGATATCAATCAGCAATCCGCACTAACCAGCTATAATTTGGGTGAAATTTCTGAAGAAGATTTTTTGAAACAAATCGATTGGAAAGGTTTCTCCTTTGATTTTTATCGCAATCAAGCTCTTTTCCCTCAAGCAGGGCTCAATGAGAATGTCGTGGCTTTAAATGCACCCAGATCCATCACTTCAAAGATTGCTCGAGGGGGGCTTGATTCGTTGACGCCAAATGAGAGAGCTGTTTTACCTCCCAATTTTCAGCGAGGAAATGACGACTATTTTAAAAGGTTCAAAGAAGCCGTTGGACATGTTGGCAGTGATGAAGCCATGGAAAGGTACTTTCTCGCTCAGTCAACTTGGGATGATACGATGGCTTATCGGGCGGCTGATTTTTTATCCATGAGCGAAGGAGTCCTTGTGATTATTGTGGGTGAGTTCCACGTTCAGTATGGCGGAGGTTTGCCAGATCGTTTGCGAGCTCGCGGCGTTGACCGAGTATGGACCGTTTCTCAAGTGAATATCGAAGGACTAAACCAAGCTCAACAAGTGGCTGAAATCATGCCCTCACCAAAGTGGGGCTCGCGAGCGGATTTTGTCTGGACATCGGCCCTCTCTTTGAGCCAACCTTAAAAGAGGTTTCTAAGGAGTGGTTTTATGTTCCCATTGGAAATTCGTATTTTGGTCGCTGATGATATGCCTACAATTCGCGATCTGGTGAAGACGGCTCTGAAAGGTATGGGCTACAAAAACATCATCGAAGCGGCTGATGGTGAGCAAGCTGTGACAATTTTGACCAAATCTCTGACGAGCGGGGCTCCCATCGAGCTCGTTATTTCTGATTGGAATATGCCGAAGATGACAGGGCTTGAACTTTTGAAATATGTCAGGTCTTCTTCGGAGCTTCAAAAACTGCCCTTTGTGCTTTTGACTTCAGAATCAGAGCGAGATCAAGTCACAGAAGCTGTGCTTTCAGGCGTTAGTCAATACATCGTGAAGCCATTTGCTGCGAAAATGTTCGAAGAAAAACTCAAAGGAGTTTGGGCTAAGCACTCTGCAAAGACTTGAGTCGTTTTTTGAAGCTTTGTAGATAAGGAACTTGAATTGTTAGAGTAGTCCCTTTGCCTAACTGAGTGCGGACTGAAGCAGTTCCGCCCAAAGCTTGCGCTTCAGCCCTAATTGCATCCATGCCAATTCCGCGACCAGAAAGTTCAGTCACCTGATCTTTGGTTGAAAATTGAGAGTCAAAGACGTGTTGAATCACTTGCTCTTCTGTTTCTTGGTGATGAGCCTGGCCCGCCTGCTCCAGTTTTTGGCGGATTTTTTGAGCTTGGATTCCTCGTCCATCATCTGAAATTTCAAGGATGAGCTGATCTTTGAGGATTTCAGTGTGAATTCGAATCTGCCCCTCTGCAGGTTTTCCACAAGCCAGTCTTTCTTCGCGGGATTCGATGCCGTGATCTAAAGCATTTCGAAAGGCATGAACACAAGAAGACATCAGATTCGAGTACATTTCAGGATCAAGTTTGACAGGCTCGCCTTCATACAGGAAGGGGAGAACAGTTTTATTTTCTTGCTGAGAAAGGTGACACACCAATTTTTCAAAAGGAGCAAAGAATTCTTTCAGCTCACGACTCAGGAAGGTCTCTTGAAACAGTTCAACGAGGGGAGGTGCTTTTGTTTCCATTTCAGTGAGGAAAGTTTCAATGTTGGCTCTCGGAATCTCGACCATATTTTGCTCATTCTTCCAGTGGGCTCCGAGCAGTTGGGAAAGTTCTTCTTGAGTCGTTTCAAACTCATCTTTGAGATCCTGGAAAGCTCTCAACGATTGAATTTCACTCCAATTGGGAAAATGACTTTCGATGTGATGAACTTCGGCGGCTAGACTAGCAAACCCAAAAGTTGAAAAACCCCCTTTGAGGGTGTGGAGAGTTCTTAGGATCTCGGAAGTGTGCTCTTTCACTTGGGGATTTTGAAGACTTGCCATCAGCTCGTTGGACTCTGCGAAAAAGCGACTCATGCGCGACTTGTGCTCGAGAATTTTTAAAATCATCTCGACTTTTTCTCGATCCGCTTGAGATTGCTTTTGAGCTCGTACTAGATCCGTGATGTCTGAAGCCACCATCACGACTCCAATCAGCTGTTTTTGAGAATCTCGGAGAGGAAAATACTGAAGTGAAATCTCTAAGTTTTCTGAATGAGGAAGTGTCGGAGGAGCTAAAGGTGCTAAGTCCTCAAAGGGGAGCATTTCACCGGACACAGTCAACAGCCATTTTTTAAATCCTTCAACCTTTTCAGGAGCTAATTTCAGCACTTTCCAAATAGGTTGACCCGCAGGTTCTGTTTCCAGCAATCGATGACAAGATTTGGATGTGACCTTCAGAATCTGGCCACTGAGATCAAAAACAAGGAAACCTTGAGCTAAAGAGTCCAAAAGTCCCTTCATCAAAAGATTGAGTTTTTGAATCTCAGAAGTTCTTTCTTCAACCATTTTCTCGAGATTTTTCGAGTAGTCTTCAAGCTGAGCTTTGGCTTTTTGCAGTTCAAGAATCACATCTTCTTTTTGTTGAAGCTCTCCGCGGTACTTCTTTTGGAGAGTCTCTTCCAGAGTGACATCGCGGAAAAAGCAAAGAAAATGAGTCCCACTTTGAAGTTCGAGGGGCTGGATCGCGATCTGGGCTCGACCAGATTTTCCTGAGGGAGTCATGAAAGAAACTTCTTGATACGGGGAAGCATCACTCAGTTGGGTGAGCTCCTTCAATGCGACGATAGATTCCGAAAAGCTAACAAGCTCAATAAAAGATGGTGCAGCACGAAGGATCTTTCTCAACGATTGATCGGCGATGAGTGCTGCTGGTTCATTGCAATAGACGACAGCGAGTTTTTCATTGAAAACAAAGACGGGTTCAAGAAGAGAGTCAAAGACCTTAAGATCCATTTATCTCCCCGCCGGTGTCCGGCCTGATAGAATTTTGAATTTTGCGGGTGGAGACCACTCCGACTCGACACCCTGATTACTTTTTGCCATCACTCTCCAGTAGAGGTTCCCTTGAGGGACTTCTTTGAGGAGCTTTCTATTTTTTTGACTTTCAAGTTCCGTTAGAACAGGTTCAAAGGTGGGGCTCTGAGAAATTTGAATTCGGTAGGAGTCTGCATTTTTGACGGATTCCCATTCGAGCCAGAAGTTAGGATTTTCTGACCGTTGAAAATACAGAGTCATTTCATTCATGGGCTCTAACACCTTTGGTGTTCCCAAAGGATTCAAAAACTTGTACTGAGCCTTCAAAGGTGCTGAGTATTCAGACCAAGGTTTTTGACTCGACGACAGTGCACGTACGCGCGAGTAGTAATCACCAGGTTCGTTGAGAGGAACTTCAATACTTGTTCGGGTGGAAACAAAGGATTGCGATTCTTGAAATTGTGGATCTCGGGAAATTTGAACTTCATATTTCGGGGACGCGAGGACTGGTTTCCATGAGATCAGACTGGTTACGGGAGCTGGTGGTGAATCCGCAGTTTCTCCAAGGACTTCGAAATTTTCAAACTGCTTGAGTTGGGGCGGTCTTATTCGCACATGGACCTCAATGACATCAGAAGGATCACTTTCTTCTTTGTCAGGAGCCGAGGCTTTCACACGAGCGAAAAAGTCTCCGATAGGAACTTTTGAAAGGCTTAAAATTTCTCTTTCAGTTTCAACTTCAGTGAATTCATTGAAGCGAGCATCTGAAGAGAATTCCAAGATATAACTTTCTGCACCCGGAACAGATTTCCATTCAAGGAATTTTTCTTTTCGATGGGGCTTTGTGCCCTCGGCTTTACGAGTTAAAATCACGGGCTGATCCAGTTTTTTCTGTTCTTCGCCGTTGATTGAAAATTTTCGTTCTCTGGACCAAACGTGCGCCAAGGAACTGTTGAGGAGCTTAACCCGAGCGTAGTAGGGACCGACAGCTGACAAGTTTAAAGTGTACTGGGGAAGACTCATTTGGGTGTCTACAATCAACTGTTTGAAGTCCAGATCGCGACTTACTTGGAGTTGGTAAAAGCTGTTTTCCAGGGGAGAGGGGGTCCATGTTAACTTCACCGGCAGGGTGGATTTGGGGCGTCCGTCGGCAATCAAAGGCAGCGAAAAACTCTCGCCGGCCATCGGAGTGAGGATCTCAGGCGCAGGTGTTTGAATCATCACTGTTTTCATGATCGCGCTCACTCCAGCAGGTTCACCGAGCGTGTTGAATCCGATCACTCGAGTGTAAAAATAGCTCGATGAAGGATAGGTGCGTGTCTTCAGAGTGTTGAATTGAGTGGGAATATCGAGTGTTTCCTTTCCGAAAATCTCGCTCTGAGAAAATTGAATTAAATAGGAACTGTGGAATTCAAAGGACTTCCATTTCATGTCAATTCCCTCGAGTGTCTTTTTCGGCGGAATTGCGTGAGAGGGCGGAGCTTTCACCCACCGAATGGTTTCAGGGAGTGAGTTTAAATCTATTTTCTTTTTGGGTTGTTCTTGAATCAGCTGGAATTGACTGCTGCCCACGAGTTCCCCTTGACCGTACTTGAGATCAAGCTGGAGCTGGCCACCCACATCAGTGAAAACAACGAGTGAGTTCGCACCAAGGGTGAGGACTCCGCCGTCAAGAAAGCGAATTTCAGTGCTCGATTTTTCACCAGTAAAAATCGCATCTCCGAGAGCGATCTTTTCTTTCAATTTCGAAGTTTTCCAAACAAATTTCTGAGCGGATTTTTTTCTGACATCATTTTGCAAAAGTGAAATCGAGCCGATGGGTTTACGGCCACTTTCACCATCTCCGAAGAGCAATGAGTCGTCGTACAGGAAGTAGGCTGCCAGCAGAAATACCAGAGTG
>JAJTIC010000007.1 GCA_021300175.1 Pseudomonadota bacterium | reverse complement strand
TCTGACTCAATTAAGAAAGCAGAGTTAGCTTCTGTGATCGGTTCGATTCTGATCCTTCTGTTCATGCTTCTCAGATATAAAGGGATGGGTGTAATTTCCGATATTTCACTCGCCATCAATATTCTTTCTGTGTTTGCTCTCCTGAGCGCTTTAGGCGCAACTTTGACTTTGCCTGGGATTGCGGGGATTGCACTGACGGTGGGCTTTGCCGTGGATGCCAACGTGCTTATTAATGAGCGGATCCGGGAAGAGCTCAAGGCGGGAGCTAGTCTACTGATGGCCATTAAAGAAGGCTACAGTCGAGCGATGTCAGCGATCTTAGATTCGAACATCACTACAGCTGCCACTGCCGTGGTTCTCTTGTATTTTGGAACAGGTCCTGTGAAGGGATTTGCGGTCACGCTGTTGATCGGTATCGTGACCACTCTTTTTGCAAACGTGTTTATCTCTAAGTTTATTGTCGATACTTTAGTGTACAAATTCGGCATCAAGAAAATTTCGGTATAGGTGAAATATGAAACAAGAATCTTTTGGTAAATTTGATTTTGTCGGTAAAGTCGGAATTTTCGGTGGGATCTCCTTGGCGTTGGTTGTGATTTCTTTAGTTTATCTTGCGGTGAAAGGAATCAACTATGGGATCGACTTTTCAGGGGGAACTGAAGTTCAAGTGAAGTTTGGCACCTCTGTGACCATTGAGCAAGTTCGAGGGGTCTCGGAAAAAGCAGGATTAACTGCCGTTGAGATACAGCAGTTCGAAGGCAATGAGTTTGTGGTCCGCTTCCAGTTGCCAACAGCAAAAACAGAAAAAGAAACCAATGAGCTACAGAATCAAACGGTTCAGAAACTGAAAGAGGGAATTACCGCCGAGCTGGGATCTGCAGCTCCGGAATACCGCCGTGTAGATTCCGTTGGTCCTCAAGTGGGTGCGGAGCTCAAGCGAAATGGTTTTCTTGCTGTCTTCTATTCTTTACTGGTGATTCTGATCTATGTGGCTTTGAGATTTGACTACAAGTACTCGCCAGGCGCAGTGATCTGTTTGGCGCACGATGCGATCATCACTTTAGCTATTTTCAATTTGGTTGGAAAAGAAGTGAATATTCCGATCCTCGCTGCGATTCTGACGCTGATTGGTTATTCGCTGAATGACACTATCGTTGTATTTGACCGTATTCGTGAAACGGAAGGTTTGTACCGAGAAAAGGGCTACAAGTTCATTATCAATAAAGCGATCAACGATATGTTGGAGAGAACGATCATCACTGCAGGCACGACTTTTACTTCAGCGATGTGCTTATGGATTTTTGCTGATGGAACAGTGTCAGATATTGCCTTTGCATTGGCTGTCGGTATTGCCTTCGGGACTTACTCCTCCATATACGTGGCAGCGCCTTTCATCCTTGTCATGGAAAAAATGAAAGTGCTGAAGCCGGGGGCGGCATAGCTTCGATGCGCAAAGCTCAGTGGCTGCCAAGAAGTGAGTCTCAAGGATTAGGCCTTCCAGCGGAAGGCCGTTTTCCTTTTCTGATTCAAAAAATTCTTCAGTCCCGGGGGATTGAGCCTTCAGGGGATCTCGAGAACTTTTTTAATCCCAAGCTCACTCAGCTCAAAGATCCATTTTCTTTACTGAATATGGATAAAGCGGTGGCTCGGCTCAAAGAAGCTTTTTTAAAGAATGAAAAAATTTGCATTTACGGCGATTTTGATCTGGATGGAACGTCGGGATTAGCTCTTTTGAAGTCTGGTTTGGAGCAAATGGGCTACAAAGAGTTGCAATACTATCAGCCCAAACGGTTGACAGAAGGTTATGGTCTTCATGCCAAAGTGGTTGAGGAGTTGGCCAATCAAGGAGTTCAGCTCATTTTGACCGTGGATCTTGGAATAACGGCCATGGACGCATGTGAAGTTGCTAAAGCCAAAAGTGTTGATGTGGTCATTACAGATCATCATCAGCCAGCCGATGAATTGCCAGAGGCTGTGGCCATTGTGAATCCTAATCAAAAAGGGGACACTTCAGGTTGTGGATATTTATGCGGTGCTGGCGTTGGTTTTTATTTACTTCGAGCCCTCGCCCGCGAGCTCACAGATTCACAGTTGATCCAGCCAGATCAGGTGAAGCTCAAGTCGCTGCTCGATTGCTTCACCATTGCCACTGTGACTGATATGGTTCCTCTGGTGGAAGATAACCGGACCCTGGTGAAGCAGGGATTGATTGAGCTTCAAAAGACTGAAAGGCAAGGCCTCAGAGCGCTGATTAAGTCTTTGGGGTTTGGCGGGCGAAGTCTGAGCAGTCAGGATCTTGCCATTCGAATTGCACCTAAGATCAACGCCCTGTCTCGGATGGAGTTAGGGGTTCGTCCCATTGATCTTTATTTGGTGGAAGATGAGCTGGAAGCTGAGCAAATGGTTGAAACGGTTCTCGACAATAATAACACGCGGGTTCAACTTCAAGGCAGCGGTGAGCAGGAAGCTTTTGAGATGCTCAAAGACTGGCAAGAGCCTGATTTTGTGTTCCTGGCTTCAAAAAGTTTTCACCGTGGAGTCGTGGGATTGATTGCAACAAAAGTGGCCAGCGAAACGCATAAGCCTACTTTTGTGGGCTCTCTGTCTGAAGATGGGATCGTGACCGGCAGTGCGCGACTCCCGAATGGATCAGAATCTTCGCTCATTGAAATTTTCCAGTCTGGGAAAGAATTTTTCGATCGCTTTGGTGGTCATGAAGCGGCTGCTGGATTTGAACTTCAGGAGAGAAATATTCCGCAAGTGATCAAGAGTTTTAAAGACTATCTCGCTTCTGAAAAATCGGCACCTCGTCCTCGGACGCATTATTACGACACGGAGGCAAGGCTGGAGGAGCTCACCGAAGGCTTTATGAAGTGGGTGGATCATTTGGGTCCCTTTGGGCAGGGCTTTGAAGTTCCTCTTCTCAAGCTGCAGGCGGCGAAAGTGAGCCAGCGAATGCTTCTGAAAGAGCAACACTTGAAACTCAAGCTTGAGATTGGGCAAACTGGGAAAGTCATTGATGCTCTTTATTTCTCCTGTCCTTCAGAGCATTGGGCCCGAGATTTAAAAAAAGGCGATTGGGTGGAAGTTCTGGGTGAAGTCCAGTGGAATTATTTTACGGGCACTCGCTCCCTCCAAGTTTTGATCAAAGATTTAAGGCCTGCTTCAGAGTCCCTGGCGAGATCTTTATGAAAAAATCCTCAGCTTTAGTTCTTTTGAGTGGTGGTTTAGATTCTTCTGTGAACCTCTTGATGGCACTTGGGAAATTTAAACATGTAGAAGCTGTTACATTTTTGTATGGCCAAAAAGCAGCTCGTCGAGAGCTCCATCACGCGAAGAAACAATGTCAGCGATATGGAGTTCGTCATCATGTGATTGAGCTTCCCTTTATTGGCGCTTTTGGTGGATCAAGCTTGACCACTGCAAAGAAAATTCCCACAGGGAAAATGGTCAGGATTGATGACTTGAAAACCAGCCAGAAAACGGCCAAGTCCGTTTGGGTTCCCAACCGGAATGGAATTCTTTTGAATGTGGCTGCGGGGCTTGCAGAAAGTTTGGGGATTCAGGTGGTGGTTCCTGGATTTAACAAAGAAGAAGCCACTACGTTTCCTGATAATACAAAGGAGTACATGAACCGCTTGAACGGATCCTTTGCACTTTCAACCGCCAACAAAGTCCGTGTGGAGTGTTTCACGGTTTCCATGAAGAAACCTGAGATTGCCAAAAGAGGGCAGAAGTTAGGGCTCATGCTTTCAGATCTTTGGCCATGTTATGGATCAGGAAAGAAGTGGTGTGGGCAGTGCGAATCTTGTCAGAGAACTCTCAGAGCATTGAAGGGCTTAGCTTTGTGATGAAGACAAAATTTCTGAATCAAAAAATAGATTACACGGGAGCCGAGCTCAGGTCGCAATGGAATTATTTTGAACATGGCCTTCTCGGCAATTCTGCAGTGGCATTTATTGGCAGTTGCCAGGTAGAGTTCAGTGAGATGCTGGACGGTGAAGACCTTTTGGCAGGTCAAACGATTCAAGGTTCCGAGATGCTTCATTTCATTCTTGAAATTTATGACATCAATCTTTTTGCGGGTGTGGCTTTTCAGAGGTTGTTTGCGGATCTGGCTCGGGGGGAGCTCATCAAGCTCAATCCAAAACTCAGAGGGCAAATTGAGAGATCTGGTGATGATCTTTATTTTGAAGGACGCAAGCTGAGCATCAGTATCGCAGCCCCTTCCGTAAGATCTGTTCTTATCCACTGGGCAATCAATATTTCAAACGAAGGAACTCCAGTTCCCACTGCAAGCTTGCAAGACTTAGATGTTGAACCATTGCAGTTTGCCCAATCTTTACTCACAATCGCCTCCCAAGAGTTGGATTCTATTGTCGAGGCCACTTGGAAGGTGAAATCAATCAAATGAGTCAAAGAATACATTTTCTCGGAGTCACTGAAGATCCTAGTGAAAGAAAACGATTCACTGAGATTTGCAGTGAGTTTCATTATCACTTGGCACTGAAGGCCACTGTGGATGAACTCTTGGATGACAACAGTCATTTTGAATCAGTGCCCTTCGTTGTTGTTTCTGCAGTGAGAGTGGCAAAAAAAGAAGACATTGTGGGTTATGTTCAAGTCGCCAAGCAGAGCTGCCCGGATGCTTTCCTTGTCGTGATTGTGAATAAAAGAATTCCCCAAGAGATCACTGAGTTTGTTAAAAAATCAGGGACTAATCTTGTGATGCTTGAAAATGAACTTTTAGAAACTTCAAAGCTCGAGTTCATTGCTTCTCAGATTATTCGTGCGAGTTATGTGCCGGTCAAGGCTTCTGAATTCAAAAAAGATTCGCAGTTGCCGTTTCATGTTTATGGTCTCATGCCACTGAACCAAAAATTTGTGCCAGTGGTGCCTAAAGGAAGCCCTTTCACGGATTCCAGGCGTGCCAAAGTGGAGGCATTAGGAGATCTCTATGTAAAAAGAGAGGACATCGATCAGTACCGAGCGTATGTGATGGCAAACACAGACGCTTCTGCAGCAGGTCTTAAAAGCCGATGTCGAGCTCAGTATTTGAATTTTTGCTCGAGCCACACAGATCTTGTGTTTTTACTTTCTGATCAGTCGGAAATTGGATCTTTCCAACAGGGGAAAGCTCTCTTTGAAAAGTGTCAGGGGCTTGCAAAAGATTTGCTCGTGTCTTTGTCGAGTGTGGGTGAAGCTTGGGAAGTCGTGAATACTTCAAGTATAGGTGAATTTGGTTCGGTCGAAAGGTCCCCTTCTTTGGCGGCGTATTCTGGTCTCCTCAGTTTGATGTCGAATGTGGGAGATTCCACCGATGTCATGACAGCGGCTCTCATTTGTGATATCGGTCTCATTGATCTCAGTCCCAAGTTGTCAGCTCACTTACGCCAAGTGGGCAGTGCAGATCAGATGAACGAGGAACAACAAGCTGAATATCATCAGCATCCTGCAGTGTCTTTGAACCGTTGTCTGTCGAGAAAGCTTCCGCTTGCGGACAAGCTCAAAAATATTGTCATGTGCACTCACGAGCGATCCGATGGAAAAGGCTATCCTCATAAGGTCCCAGGCGAAAAAGTGCCTTTAGAGTCATTCCTAATTCAGTTTTCTGAAAAAGTGGACCAGACAGCCATGCCTAAAATGGGTCAAGCTCGCGTGAGTCCTTTAGAGGCCCGAAAAAAAGCTCTTGAAGAAGGGCAAAAAGAAATGAATCAGTTTCCATTTTTGTTTTTAGAGAAAATAAAATCGGCTCTTTAATTATCTAAAGTAAAACACATCATCATCATCATCAGAGCCTTGAGTAAGCATGCGAACACAAAAGGCCTGCGATGCGTTTGTATTCGCTCAAAAGATCTAAGTGGATAGAGCTCGTGTTGATGGATTCACGCATGCCTTTATTCAATCGTCCGATATGATTTTCCCGAAGATTGATTTCCATTTTGGCAAGTTCTCGCTTGAGCTGGATGGTTTCTTCGCACATTTCTCTTTGTGTGTAGGCACTGATCGCCATTTGAGCCACTTTGATGACTTGAGCGTGCATTTCAAGAATTTCTTTCCAGCCTTCTTCAGAGAACTCGAGCTTTAAGGCATTTTTTTTGATCGCAAGAGTTGTGATGTTGATGTCGATGGAATCAGCTGCGCGTTCGAGGTCACTTAAGAACATGATCATGGACATCACATTCTGGTGAACCACGGATTGGCTCTTGTTCGCATGATCAAGCAAAAACATTTTTGTTTCTCGGTACAAGTAATCCACTTTGTTATCGCGATCTTTGATGGATTCAATCAAAGAGGGATCAGCTGTTTCAAAAAGTTTGACGGAATCTCGAATCATCGAAAGCACAATGTCTGCAGTCCTTAAGATCTCTCGTTGAGCATATGAGATAGCTAAGGCCGTGCTTTGATAGTTATTCATGGATAAATATTCAGCTGTGAAATCATCTTTTGGATCTTTCGGGAACATTTTTTCGATCAGCTGGGATGCAGGTCTGATGAAAGGGAAGAAAATTGCCGCTGAAGCGATATTAAAGATCAAATGTCCGTTCGCGATAGATCGGTAAATGGTCGTTTCGAACTGGCCAACAAATTTCACAAAGAAATTATGAAAAGGTTCTATCAGGAAAATGGCCACACTCAAAGTTTTGTAGAAAAAATGGGCCCACGCCACTTGTTTCCCTACGTGATTGCTGCCGACGGCTGCAATCAAAGCAGTGGAGGTCGTTCCGATATTCGCTCCATACACCCAAAACATCGCATCGTTCAAAGAAATAGCGCCGGCTTGGGCAAGTCCCATAGCAACCCCAATGGTGGCAGCACTCGAGTGAACGAAAGCGCAAAATACCATGGAAATCAAAAGAGACAAGTGCGGATTGCTTTTGAGGGTGATGAGAAATTCTTGAAAGCTCGGGACCCCAGCATAGTGATGAGCTGCTGCGCTGATAAGCCCCAAGCCCAGAAAAAGAAAAGAAAAACCCATGAAGACCAGTGCGAAATTTTTAATTCCTGACTTCTTTGCCAGGAAATACACAGTGAAAAAGACAATCAGGGTGGGGAGAGCGTACTGGCTGAGGTTAAAGCTGATCAATTGAACCGTGAGAGTGCTTCCGATGGCGGTTCCAATGATAACGCCCATCACTTGAGAAAGCGAGATCACTTTTGCCGACCCAAGACCAACCAGCATTGAGGTTACAGCTCCCGAGGACTGAAGAACGGTGGTGAGGCTAATTCCCACGACGATGGCTAAGACGTTGCTGGAAGAAACTTTGTTCAGCAAAAGTGAAATTCGGCTCGCCATCAGTTTTTCAAGCGCTTGTGAGGCCATGGTCATGCCGTACATGAAGAAGGCCACACCGCCGAGAAGAATGACAAAATAAGAATTTTGTAGATCAATCATGATCTTTTAAGTCTGCCCCCGATTTTGAGCGGCGACAATAGTCAAGACAAGAGAGATCGCGGCTGGAATTGCAAAAGCAGAGTACTGCTCTTTCAAGAAGACAAAAGAAGCGGCAAAAGAGCCCAGAATAAAAAAGAGAATCAGTCCCATTCTCATCCAATTGGCGAGAAATTCAGCTTTGCGCACCTTATCATTGTTTTGGTGAGCGAGGGCGCGAATGAGCCCTATTCCGAGATCGGTGGTGATCCCCGTGAGATGGGTGGTTCTGACCACGGCTCCGGAAGCACTCGTGATGGTTGCATTCTGAAGTCCACTGCACCAGCACAGAAGAGCAAGTAAGAAATAGTCCCTAGACATACTCATCGGTTCACCAAACACTCCAAAGACTCCGTTATGGCCAGCGACAGTGACAAAGAGCATGGTCAAAAACATCAGTCCAAAGCTCTGGAAATACTGAGGAGCCTTGTGATGAGCCATGCGATGATCCACAAAAAATGCTGAAGTCATGCTACCAATCAGAAAGAACAAAGGTACAGAGAGCATCCCGAGCGCTGAAAACCAGTGTCCCTGGGCAGCTTCAGCTCCAAAGTGGGTCGCAAAGCCTGTGGTGTGGGTCACAAAACGGTGGCAAGCGAGAAAGCCACCCGCATTGATCGCACCCGCTTGAAATGCCAACGACAGCCAAATCGCCGCATTTTTTTTGTCATAATCTGCAAGAGAGCTTGAACCACGAAACATTCCTCATCATGATGAGATGAAATGGCAGAGCAGTCAAAGAAAAGGCAAATCCAAGTTGTCGGAGCCGCGATTCTTTCCCCCAAAGGAGATGGCCTCTTACTTTTTGAAAGAATGGATTCCGGAGGTTTTGAATTTCCCGGCGGAAAGATTGAAGCTGGAGAAACACCTTCAACGGCACTTGTGCGAGAAATTCAAGAGGAGCTGGGTGTGCAAGGACGGGTCGGTGACCTTTTAGGAACATCCCATGGCGATTTTCCAAAAGTTCAAATTGACCTGACAGTGTATTGGTTTGAAGTGTTCAGTTACCAGTTCCACTTACAAGATCACTTAAGTTACAAGGAAGTTAACATCTGCCACTTAGGTTGTTTTGGCGAAGAAAAAATTGTCGAGCTGGATCGTGGCCTTCTCGAAAAGGCGCTGTTAATGATTCAATCTAAAAATCGGGCTCTTTCTTGAGGTGTAGGGATACGGCAAGTTTCTCGCTGGCCAAAGATTTGGTAGCGAAAGCGAGCAATGATCTGATAAATGCCATCTCTTAAAAAACGGGGAATCAGACTTCCAAATTTGTAAATCCAAGGCTTTTCAAAAACGACAGCCAGAACAAAGAGGGCGGCTTCGGATTTGAGAAAAATTTTACCTTCGAAGGTCTTCACGACCACCGTATCTAAAGCTCGGATTCTTTCTTCCGGCAAGTGAACTTTTGCAGAAGCACTCTGGAGAGAACAAAACAGAAAACTTTGAGACTTGTCCTTTTTTAAGACCCAGTCCACGGCCCCATTGCAAAGGTTGCAGATTCCGTCGAAATAGATCACAGCAGTGTTTGGTCTCATTCTGAGATTGTAGGAATTTATTGAGAACTTTGCACGGGAAAAGCTGAATTGTGATATTCTTGAAAGATGAAAGTCTTTGTGTTTCCGCTCGGGAAAGTGGTTTTTCAGCCTTCGACTTCGAAGCCACTGAATATTTTCGAGCCCAGGTACATTCAAATGGTGAAGGACTCTTTGAAGACGGGGACGCCTATTGCTATTGGGCATGTGGATAACACGGACATTGAACACAAATATTTTGTCGGTGAAAAACTCAGTTTTGTGAGACCCGTGGCTGGCTTTGGCTTGCCTCTCGTTCTTGAAGAGCGAGCCGACGGGTCCTTGCTTATTTTTTTGCAATCCCAGGGTAAGTGCTTGCTGGGGAATGTGACGGAAGTGGGTTTTCCCTATATCGTTGCGGATGCTCAACCCATTCTTGAAAATCTAGAGCTTTCTCAATCTCAGTCGGCCCATTTTATGACAGTCCACAAGGTCTTGATGGGTTGGCTCAGGGCCAATATCCCTGACCCCGCGAACCGAGAGCAACTCATTCGGAATCTTCAAACTCCGAGTGAAGTCATCGGCTGTGTGGCTTCATATTTGATTTTAGATAATGACCTTCAGCAACTGATTCTTGAGATTGATGACATCAACGAGAAGGTTCACTTAGTCCAAGGAATGTTGGCTTCGGGTGAAGCTGTTTAACCAAAGATTTAAGTGAATCCATATGCCATGAGCCAATAGCAAATGCGTGAGCTTCATCCATGTTGGGTAAAGTAAAACCAAAGTCAGCATCCCAAAGACAATCCCTACCGATGTGAAAACGAAAAGCCTCTGACTGCGAGATCTGAGAAGTTTTTCAGGTGTTGATTTTCCTATTGCATAAGCCAAGGCGGCTATGGATCCACCGAGGAGAATTCCAAACAGAGGGTGAAGGCCCCGCAGTCTTACCAAGTAGTGAGCCTCTGCGGAAATGTCTTCTTGCAAACCTTGCAAGAGGCTTTCGCTGGGAAAGAGTGTGCTTGAGAGCGATGCAATGGCGCCGGAAGTGGCGATCAAGAGAAACGTCAAAGCAAAGCCCACAACAATTTTTTTCAAAGAAAAATTTCCTGGAACAAAGGCTTCGCGTTTTTTCCAAACCATTTTGGCTCCGTGGCTGGTATCCCACATTAATGTGATCGCAGCGACCAGCGCTAAGCTATTGATCATGTGCAGAGACATGACCAGCGCCCGCGCAGGACTATCGTTGTCGGTGACGAGACCAAAGAGCACAAGCTTTGCTCCAAGAAGTGCTTCTGAGATCGTAAAGATCAAAGTCAGAAAAGCCCACGTTCTCACTGAGCTTTCTTTGGGATAGAGTTTTCTTGCCCAAAGGTAAAGCCCCAAAACGACAAAGCCAAAAAGGCCACTTTTCAAGCGATGAGCAAACTCAATCCAGGTTTTATAGGATTCAGCTTCAGGAATTACTTGGCCTTGGCAAAGCGGCCAAGTATCTCCACAGCCATCGCCCGAGTGAGAGATGCGAACCCAAGCCCCCCACAAAATCACGATCAGAGTGTAGAACAGAAGAAAAAGAGACCAATTTTTAAATTTTTGCTGCGACTTTGTCATTGAGGCTATCCTCGTCAATGAGTTAACATGTCCTCCTATGGGCGAGCACTGTCAACACCACCACCACCATCACCATCATCATGCTGCCAGTGGTCGTATTGCTTTTGCCTTTTTTTTGAATCTGAGCTTCGCTTTCATTGAATTGGTGGGTGGCATCTTGGTGAACTCGGTCGCCATCATTTCTGATGCGATTCATGATTTCGGGGATGCTTTGGCCTTGGGATTTGCTTGGTACATGGAAAGAAAATCTCATGAAAAAGGCGACCATAAATCCAGTTATGGTTATCGCCGCTGGTCTGTGCTTTCGGCTTTTTTAACGGGGGGGATCCTTCTTGGAGGATCCTCCATCGTACTTTGGAACACCATTCCTCGTTTGTGGGCACCTGAGATGCCTCAGATTGAGGGGATGATTGGGCTTGCTGTTTTGGGGGTTCTGATCAATGGAATCGCTGCATTTCGATTGAAAGATGGTCATAGTCTTAACGAGAAAATGATCACTTGGCACATGGTCGAAGATCTGCTGGGTTGGGTGCTCGTGCTTGTGGGCGCAGTGATTATGTGGATCTATCCTGAGCCACGAATCGATGCGCTGATGGCGATTGGGCTTTCTTGTTGGGTGGTTTGGAATGTGGTCAAGAATTTGCGGGTCACTTTATCAGTGTTTTTGCAAGAGACGCCTCATGGGGTGAAACTAAGTGAAGTTGAGAAAGTCATCAAAGAGATTCCGCAAGTCAGAGATTTTCATCATTTGCATGTTTGGTCCTTGGATGGCGAGAAGCACATTTTGACAGCTCACTTGGTGGTGGACCATGGGCTGACGGCCAGTGCCGTGATTGAGCTTAAGCAGAAAGCAAAGGCGATTTTGGAGCATCAGTTTCAGATTTTTGAATCCACTCTTGAAATTGAGTTTTTAGGAGAAGATTGCCGAGATCCTGAGCATCGGCATCCTTAAAAGGTCTCTCAAAAGTTTGGCCAGTAACGGGAAGTCTTTCCAACGAGCGCGAGTTTTGGCTAAACGAAAGAAAGTTCGAGCACACCATCCCAGAGATGAAATCCAAATCCCTAAAGTGAGATGCTTGTTTTTCTGTGCGCAGAGGATCCTGTTCCTTTGGTACAAATACAAAGTGTACCAAGAGTCCTTATGGCAAGTTTTGCCAATTCCATGCTGAATCTGAGTGCCCTCATGGGTGGAAAGAGGGATCTTCAAGACCTGTGCACGGAGGGAAAAATCCACATCTTCCCAGTAAGTTCCAAAAGACTCATCAAAGTTGCCAAGAGATCGAAAGCTCTCTCGATGGATCCAGAACGCGGTGCCGGGGATATAGAAGATTTCATTGCTTTTGAGACGATCAGAAGCTGAAGTTCTGTGTTTTAAGTGATAGGTCTGCACATTCAAAACTCCCCCCAAAGAGTCCCAGCGACCAGTTTTTCGCTTCATGATCAAAGGAGCGACAAGACCTCTGTTGGCCGGTGAATCCGGGGGAGGTTGTAATTGAGTGAGCACACAGTCATTAGTTAAAAAGAGAACCTGTTCGAAATTTTCAAAAGCTTCATTTAACAGGCGATTCGCTCCGCCTGAATAACCCAGATTTTTTTCCTCCACGAAGTGTGTCAGGTGTGGGAAACTCTGCTCAAGTGTTTGGACCACTTCATTGCGGGAGCCATTGTGAAGCAGAAAAACCTGCTTTGGAGACACAAATTGAAGAACTGATTCAATAGTTCTTGCGGTCAACTCAGGATGATTGTAGCTCAAGATTGTAATGCCAAATGTATTCACGGATGCTAGCGATAGCATGACAACTTTGATTTTACCAGCGGCGGGTTGGGGGCGACGAGTAGAGCCCCTGACTCAAGGAAGCTCTAAAGAGCTTTTGCCGGATCCTGTGAGTGGAGAGCCTTTGATCGAAAAATTTTTGAATTTTTCGGATCAGCAAGGATGGGAGACCCTCGTGATCGTCCGAGAAGAGAAAAGGGATCTTCGAAAGCATTTAGCAGATCGAGCCAAAGTCCTGGTGATCCAGGCCACGCGGGATTGGCCAGAGACAGCTTTGCAAGCAGAGCCTTTTTTTAGTCAGAATAATTTTCTCTGCCTTCCGGATACTTCCTTTGATTTGACAGTTCTTTTGCAAGCTCAAAAAAAATTAGAACAAGGCCTGCTGGTTTATGGACGCCATGTCGTGTCGGATCCAGAGAATTGGGGAGTGATAACTCCCACGGAAATCTTAGAGAAAGTCCCCGCTCAACAGAGGGGTCCATTTTGGGCATGGGGATTTATGGGTTTTCAAAAATCTATAGGTCGTCTAGCCTTGAGAGCTCACCAACTAAGTAACTCTCAACGACAGTCGGCGCTCCTTCCGGAAATGCCGGCTTTTGTTGATTTAGTAGATTTTAAGGATTTAACCCGAGATATTTCAGCAATAAAGGTCTTGCTTTAATTTTTGCGTTCATCACAGATGCAAAAATGAAGACCCCTCCCGTTTTGCGATCCAAAAACAAAACTTCGCGAGGAGGTGGTCGCAATTGAAACTTTTGAACCATTTGGAAAGCAATTCTTGTCAGCCTCTGGGGAAGGTCTGAGCCTTTCCAATCGTATTCGCCCTGCGGAGAAATTTTCCCTTGCGCTCTTGCATCGGAAGGCTCGAGAAAAGGCTCCACTGTAT
>JAJTIC010000065.1 GCA_021300175.1 Pseudomonadota bacterium | reverse complement strand
TGTCTTCCATAGTCACTGCTGCTTTTTCTAAAAATCCATTGTCTGTGTAGTGTTTAGCAGCATCAATCAAAGCATTCAGAGACTTGCTATCGCTAGGATAAGTTTCGACGTATTCCAGAGCTAAGTCGGCTCCGTTGATCAGATGCCCGGAAGAATAGTACAAAGATAAAGCTTGCCACAGAGCATCTTTAGCCAGGGGTGATGACTTGTTTCCGCGAGCAAATGCAACAAGTCGATCGGCGGCTTCTGTTTGCTTCCCGTCTTTAGCGACCACTTGGATTTCAGCGTACTCCGATTGCTCCATCAATGTTTTCAGTTTTTTCTTGCGTTCAGGATCTGTCGTTTGTCTGTCGATTTCCGCAGCAAAAGTTCTGATGCCGCCAAAGTCTTTTCGCGCATTGAGTATATCTAAAATGAGATCTTCTGATTTCAGTTTAAATTCCCCAGATTTTGGATCGGTGGCTAGCTGTCTGAGGATCGGTTCAGCTTCCTTGAAGTTTTCTTGCTCATAGGCGATGAAACCAATTTTGAATGTGACTTGATAAGCATGGGGCCCTTGGGGGTGAGCCGTCAGATAGGCTTCTGACAAACGGACCATTTCATTTTGGTCAGTGGATTCTTTCGATTTATCTGAAGCTTTTTGCAATGCTACGAGCGCTGAATAGGCAGCATCATGTCTGATGGTGGTGTCTTGTGATTTGAGGCTCACTTCTTCGTAGTGCTTTGAGGCATTTCTGTAATCATTCAGTTGGAACAGAAGTTCAGCATAAGCATATCGGGATTTTGTGTCAGGTTTGGCTGGGTTTTCACGGGCGAGATGCAACTTGAAGACTTGCTGAGTCAGCTGAGCCAGTTCTTTGGCGTCTTTTGACTGCTTGTTTTTCTGCCAGAGTTCCCACCATTTTTTTGCCACGTCTACATTAGTGTTAGGAAGGTCATAATTGCAAGCCTCGTCGGCACTCTGAGGATTCTGGGCGACCCATGAAGAGCTGGGAGCGCACACTTCGCTAGCGGCGTGAAGCTCAGTAAGCACCGCTTTGCGATCACGAACCGATTCATAAGATTCGATCAGCAGCAAGTGTGCTTTCACTCGGTTTTTTGAATTCGGATTCCGTTTGATAAACTCGCTCAGGAAAGTGTTCATCTCAGCTTGTTTTGAGTGCGAAAGATACATCTTACCCATCTGAAGCATGAGATCCCCGAGTTCGTCAGAAGTGCAAAGCTTCGAGAAAAAAGCATAGACTTCCGAAGCTGAGTACTTTTCTCCATAAAAAACAGTGAGATCGCGAAGAGCTTCAGCTCGTAAATTGTGATTCACCTTGCGACCTTGACTGTTCTCGGGGTTATGAAATTTGACAACTTGAATGAGCTTATCAATCGCTTCTTCATTCTTATGGAGATTATAAAGGGTCCAAGCAGATTTATAGAGACCATACGAGTAAACTTTTGATTTTGGAAATTTTTCGATGGCAGAAAAGTGTTCTAGAGCTGACTCGAATCTTTGCTGTTCATACTTCATTTCTCCCAAAGCTAATTGAGCATCAGGCACCAAGGGGGACTTTGTGTAGTTATCGACGACTTTGAGGTAAAGAGCTTCGGCATTTTTCTTAAGGCCAATTTGTTGGGATGCAAATGCATTATTGAAGAGGACAGAATCCATTTCACGAAATTTGGGAAACTCTCTTTCGATCTTAGTATAGACTTGGATGGCCCGTTTAAGAGACGCTACTGAAGATTCTTCTCGAATTTCAGGAGGAGCAAATCGGGCAGCGTCGGAACCATCCCGGTAGAGATCAAAAAAACGCCCTGACTTTGCTCTGCGCATGTAAAGCTCAGCCAAACGAAACCACATTTCGACTTCCTGAGGTGTACCCTTTGATTTTTTAAGTGCGGAGACCAGGGAATTGATGGCCTGATTTTCAGTTTTAGAAATCAAGATCTCAGATTTGAGAGCTTTTTTCTGGTTCTCTTCTTCGTTGCCAGATTCAATGCGAAGTTCTGGGAGGACAGCTCCTGATTGTTTTGTTTCTGCCATTGACGGAAGTGCTAAGGTGAGTGTCGTAAAAACAATAGCGAGCATCATTTTATTCTCCGATTACAGTGGCGAGTTTCAGTTTCGGAAACCCCGCCATGGAGGCTGTGTACATAACTTTTCTCAAGGTGCCGTAGTCAAAAGAGGAATCGGCTTTAAGGATGATCTTCCCTTCGACAACACCTTTGTTGAATTTAACTGTGGGATCTGTTTCTGCAGCTTTGGCTTTAGCTTCTTCTTCCTTGGCAATTTTTTCCAGCTCCTTGAAGAGGGGCAGAATAAAATTACTATCATTGGGGTCAATATCTTGCTTCACAAAGTTTTGATTTTCGAGGGAAGCAATGCTTCGCTGTTCAATCTTTAAGTCTTTTTTAGTGAGAGACACTTGCAAAGTGAGAGTCGGATTCGTCTGGGCGCCCGAAAGAGGTAAGCTCTGTCCTTCATCGGGAGAGACTTGTATTTCAGCGGTCGAGTAGGTTTGTAAAAGAAAAACCAGAAGAATGGTGAACATATCCGTCATCGACGTGATATTCAAACCAAAAGTGGTGTTTCCTCGGTGACCTACGTCATATCTTTTTCTTCGGCGTGCCATATTGATTATCCATCCATTACGTTAGTGAAAACAACATCAGGAAACATAAAATCGGTGAGAACTTGCCGATTTTCTTTTTTGTCGGTGATTGGAAACTTGATTTTCTTATCTTTGGACTGTCGAGCTTCATCCATCATAAGAACAATATCTCTGTAAGGGACATCCGCAGAGGGGGAGAACTCGATTCGAAAGACTTCAGGATTTTTGCTTTTTACTTTTTGCAGAGCTAAATGTAGGCCTTTTAGATCCCAGGCCCCATCTTTGAGTGGAACTTTTTCCACAGTTTGGTTTTGGCCTTTTTGAATGATCACTTGAAAGCCCGACTTAGAATCAATAGCCAACTGAATGTTCGCTGTGGGATTCTCTTGTTGCTGTTGAATGGCTTCTTTCACAGCTTGTGGCAGATCTGTCTCGATCACCATGACTTGTACAAAAGCACTCGACAGCAAAAGAACAGGAACGAGCTTCACCATCACTGAAAGTAAAGGTGCTAAATCAAGCTCAAATTCATGGTTTGCATGTTTTTTCTTGTAAGCCATCACTCTTTCCTTTGTTCGCTCTTAAGAAGCTTTATGGTTTGTAGGTGGTGCTTTCACAGAAGCAGCCACAGCATCTTTAGCCACATTATCTGGATAGATATTCTGACGTGTGAGGCTTGGCATGTGAGCTCCCGTTAAAAGCTCAGTGAGTTTTCCGCACTTTTCAGTAAGTTCATCCACCAAATGATTCTGTCGAGAGATTAAAAACGAGTAAGCAACCATGGCGGGAATTGCCACCACGAGGCCCAGGGCAGTGGTGTACATCGAAACTGCGATACCTTGAGCCAGAAGAGCTTGTTTGGTGGACGGATCTGCAGTCGCCACCGCTTGAAAGGATAATATTAGACCGTGGATGGTACCCAGAAGACCCATCAGTGTCGCAACGTTGGCGAACATCGATAAATAGTGAGTGCGCTTTGTGAATTGAGGCACAGTTTCTGCCATGGCAATATCATGGGCTTGGAAAATGGCGTCGTCATCGCGATCGGCTTTTTCGAGAATGGTTTTAAAAGCCGCAGGGATTGGTTTCGCTTGTAATTGTGCAGCCACAACCAATGCTTCGTCAGACTTTCTTGCCAAGACGAGTGTTTGCACTTTGTTCCAAAACTCATCCACGTTCATGCCGAACTTAAAGTAGAGCACGTAAGCTCTTTCACCGATCAAAGCTAGTGAGGCAATCCCCACGAGCATGATGCACCAGCCAACAAAGCCTGAATCTGAGATGAACTGTAAAACTGTATTCATGGGTTAAGCTCCTTTTTTCTGTTTCCAATCTAAAACTTGTTTTTTAATTTGATTTTTTCCTTCAGTGCTGATCTGCAGAAACTTCACGGCGTAGTGAATTCCCGTGTCGTGCTGGATTCTTTGTTTAGTCAGGCGTTTGGTCAAAACTTCTGCTGAGACATTGAAACATTCCATCGAGGGAGTGTTGCGAAAGTGCAGGTGGATAATTTCTCCCGGAAGCAACAGGGGGTTCTCCATGAGGATCAAAGCTCCGCCTTCGGAAAGATTTTCGGCAACTCCTTGCCATAGCCTTTGCTTGTCATTGACGTACAATAGAAGTTTGCAAAGTACTCGCTCATGATAGCGGCGGTTGAAAGCTTCATTGTGAACGTTGTGTTCTACGAGGCGAGACAGACGATCCGGAGAAAACTCAGGAACATCCGCAAGTGAGGTCCAAGCTTCCAGATGCGGAGCCCAAATGTAGTCAAAGCTGAACACCATTTTTGTTTGCATCATTTTGATCATTTCAGAGTAGCTGTACGGACCATACTGCGTTTCGCCTTTGAGAATGTGCCACTGGTCTGAGACCTGAGTTTCTAAATTTGAATTCATAGATGTCTCCCCCGTCCTCAAACGTTCTCTTAGTCTTTTAGAGTTGCTGGGTCGTAAATGACCTGAATAGTAGCCCCGGCTGGAGGTGTGGCGGCTTTACTGAAGGTCACTGTGCGACTGCTATTGTCATAGGTGTATCCCGTTGTTGCACTCTCAAGGATCTCAACACTGTTCACATAAATCTTCAGAGTTCCAGGTAGGGGGTCACGATCTAAAGTAAAGCTCTGAGCTGTTGTAATGATCGTGTCCGAAATCAGTTGCAGGGATTGAGCAAAGTCTCCGCAAAGAGAAGCTTTCACGCCATTGGTCTGAGTGGCAAGATCAATATATCTTTGCCCAATTCGTCGGCCAGAGAAGGAGCTATTTAAAGTTGCCAAGCAGGCATTATCTAGAATTGTGATCGCATTGACAGAGTAGTTTCCGGCTCCTGCGAAGCCATCCAAGAAATTCTTGTAAGTAGAAACTGGAATCAAGTTAGGACTATTATAGTTATTGTTGAGAAAACTGCTGGTGGTTGCAGAAAAGTCATCTTCATCAGACACGATGATAATTGCCAAATAAGCATCTTGCCTTCGGAAGTCTGCATTTTCGGCATAGTCCAAAGTGTCCAAAAAGCTAGAAAATGCTCTTTCATCCCCAGAGCCATTGATTCCTTGGGTTGCATTGGTTAGAAACACATTCGAAAGATTGGGGGTGTTTCGATCTATCACGAAAACTCCAGAAAAGCTGCCATTGGCGCCATCTTTCAATCGACGGCGGTAGTTTTCATTTTTGAATTTTCCTAGGAATGCATCTGTCGTCTGTACAGCCAGATGAAAGTCATAGTTCAAACTTTGAAACCGATTGATAAAAGATCCAAAATTAGTGACGAGGTTTGTTTGAGAAGATTCCATGGAACCCGAGTTGTCGACTATCCATAAAATATCGATTTTTCGGGGCTGGAAGTTCGAAATCTGTTGGAAGGTTTGGTCCTCTCCAAGAATTGAGATCGAGCGATTCGACTTATCACAGGCAGCGAAGCCCACCAGCGATGCAATCATGAACATTTTCAACTGTAACGACTTCATATGTTCCTCCGACTCGTACCCTTGATTGTACAGTCGCTAATGATGAGTTCGGAAATTTGCTCTAAACACTTAATTTAGCTCAGGAAGTGGTCGAATATTCAGCAGTTGAACTAAGCTAAGTTATCAGACTCACGAAGTTTTCTCAGGACATAGGAACAGCAAAATAATTTTCACCTGAAAAAGTCCTCGGCAAAGACTAAAAATTCCCTCTCAAAGCAGTACATTTTTAAGGGGTATTTTCTAGAAAGCGTCGAGGCTTTAGTGAGATCTTTTCAAAATTCAATTTTTCGTCAAAAACTCAGGCATAAAACTAGACCCCATTGGAGGTCCCTCAGGGGTCTAGTTTTAACACCAACTGAAGGCTTCTCCAGTCAATGGCTCTGTGTTTTCGTCCCGCCCATCTACGTCCGCAGGCCACTCATCAATGTCCGCATTCCAAATTGGGTTCTTGAGCTTTTATCTCAAATTGAGACTGAGCTCGCATGGAGCCTCAAAGCGTTGGGCCTCGGTCTACCTGCGCTCCACGGGAGCTTCTATGGCTTCGAAGGGAGCTGCCTTGGCCCCGCATTGAGCTCCGTAGCTTCGCAATGTGCTTCTGTACTCTCTTTGCAGTTGAAAGGAGATGACCCCACGGACCTATCTCTCCGGTGGATGATTCTCAGGAAGAGTCTCTTTGGGTAGCGCAGCTCATTTCGGTAAACACTTGAAATAATAAGGATTTATTGACATCGATAAGAGCAATTAATATATTGCCCCGTATGGTGCAGCAGTTGAGTTTTTCAAAAAAGGAACTCTCTCAATTCAAAGCCAGAAGCTTTGGGGGGAGTTCGTATAAAAGAAGAAGGAAAGTAGCACGCCCACTACAAGTCAAAGCCCTTCATCATGTTGTTTTTAAATCGAGAAAAGCTTTGGGTTCTTGGTCATTTTATCGCCATAAAAAGATTGTGGCACATCTCCTTCGTGAGCGAGCTCGCAACCACCTGGTCGAATTGAAAGACTTCGTGAATATGGGAAATCATCTGCACTTGAAGCTCAAGTTTCATGATCGAAAACAGTTTCAGAATTTTTTAAGAACTTTTCCTGCTCTTCTCGCAAGGAGAATTACGGGAGCTCATCGCAGCAATAAAGTAGGGGGCTTTTGGGAGGGCCTCGTCTTCACGCGGATTCTCACCACAAAGTTTGAAGAGTGGCGACTTAGAACTTACTTCGAAGGCAATCATCGGGAGCGAGAGTTGGGGCGGGCCGAACGTGACCGATACCTGCGAGATATGAATAGGTTTTTCCAGCGCTTGCGGCAAGTTCGCTCGGCCAAAATTGCCCACGAACTCCTCGTGTGAATAACGAGCTTGGCGCTGATCTCTCGTGACCGATACCCCATATTGACCGATACCCCATAAACAATTAGGGGGAGGAAATTTTGGCTTGGGACCAGAGCTTTTCTTTTTCTTCTGCAGAAAGAAGCTTGAAATGATCACGGCTGAGGCCGCTCAGACGAAGAACTTCGTTAAAGCGAGTTTCAAATTTGCGATTGGCTCCGCGCACACATTGCTCCGGTTCCAGATCTAAATGTCGGCACAATTGAGCAATCGAAAATAGCAAATCTCCGATTTCTTCTTCGAGCTTGAGTTTGAGTGCTTCCTCAGGGATAGAGCAAGCTGGTGCCCTAGCGCTAGCTGAACCAGGCGTCACAGCGCTAGCTGAAGATGTCCCTTGAGCGGAGTCCTTACTGGATTTGTTTTCCAATTTGCCAGAAGTGTTTTCTCGAAGAAATTTTTGGTAAGCCCCCAGAGCCGCCTCCGTCTCGAGAAATTCCTCGCGGACTTTTTCGAAGACCTGATTGGCGTTGTCCCAATCGAATTTGTAGGACTCAGTTTTGACACCGATTTTGTAAGCTGCTTGAAGGGCGGGCATTGTGCGCGGATAGGAGAAGACTGGCTTGGGCTTTGATTGCAGATCTTTTTCTTTATCTTTTTGCTTTTCCCAATTTGCCCAAATTTCTTCGAGGCCTGAAACTTGTTGAGCCGAGAAGACATGAGGGTGGCGATCGATCATTTTCTTGTTCAGCTTTTCGATCACATCCGTTAATTGAAAATGGCCCTCATCCTGAGCTACTTGAGATTGCAGGACCACTTGAAAAAGAAAATCACCCAGTTCTTGCTGAATTTCTTGTTGATCGTCAGTTTCTATGGCTTCGGCAAGTTCGAAAGCCTCTTCGATGGCGTACTGGACCAAAGACTTTTGCGATTGCGCGATATCCCAAGGGCAACCATTGGGTCCTCTTAAGCGTGATACGATCTCGACCAAAGACTGAAACTGAGTTATCACTGATCTATCCATGGGCTGGATTTACCACAGCTGGGCTTAGGAATCAGTAGAAATTCCGAAAAGATAGAGGCTATGAAGAAAGAAACCCCCAACTCGCGCGTCAATTACGAAGACCATCGTCTTCGCTTCCTGGATTGGGTGGATCGCTTAGGTTTTGAACGCACCTTCTTTGGCAGAGTCGTTGTTCGTTTTGAAGAAAAATTTCAATTGAGACGCTTTGCTTTTGTTTTCCTGTTTGCGTTGGTGCTTTCCTATGCCATCACTTTCGAAGTGCGCACGCCGCTGAACTTTGCGATTGGCGACACCGCGCAGTTTGATGTGATTTCACCGATTAATTTTGAAATGGTGGATGAAGTCACCACCGAGGAAAAGCGAATCAAAGCTGAGATGGCTATTCCGACGATCTTTGATTTTGATAACCAAGTTTTTGAGCGTGTTTCCAGTTCTGTGTATCGCTCGTTTCGTCTGATGCGCTTAAAAATTAAAAATCAAGTTTGGCCCAAAAATCCTGCGGACCGTGAAGAAAAGATCAAAGAATTTTTCGTGCACAAAGGTGAGTTTGAAAAAGAGTTGGGGATTGGTGTTCCTGACTATTTGTTTGAATGGCTTGTCGCCAATCGATTTTCTGCTCGTCTGGAAAATATTGTCATCCGCAACCTCAATGAGTGGTATCAAAATAAACTGGCCGAGAACGTCGACAAAGTCATTCCCACCAATCAGAACGTGGTTTTGGCAAGGACTGTGAATAAAAACAACCGAGGCCGTGAGTTCACTTTGCGGAAACCTGAAATTTTGGATGTGGCAGCCCTTGAAGGATTCATTTTAGCAAATGTGAAAGGACTTGAAAAAGCCTCGGCGGCTGACAAAGACAATGTTCTGGCTTTTGGAAAGCTTCTGGTTTATCCCAACCTCACTCTCAACAAACAGGAAATGGCGAGTCGGAAACAGGCGGCTCGTGATGGCGTTCTTCCGATCACTATTTCTATCAAAAAAAATCAGACCATTCTCTCCGAAGGAACTTTGGTTCAGCCTTTCCATATGGCTTTGATGAAGGAAATAGAAAGCTTGCGGTCTGATCGCCGACAGGACTTGATGGTTTTTACCATGGCACTTGTGCTGCTGTTGATGATCGTGGTGTTCTTTCAGTATTTGCGTCGTTTTAGCCTGAAAGTGAAAGTTGAAAACAAAGATATCGCAGTGATGGGGCTGATCACTTTGGCTGTAGTGCTGATCACCAAGTTCTTTATCTTTGTGACGGAAACAGCTTTCGTTTCTAAATTTGGAAACTGGCTCCCTGCTTCGATGTTTTTGTTTGCAGCACCCGTGGGTGCAGGCCCTATGCTCGTGGGTTTGCTCGTGACTTCGGGGGAAGTGGTTTGGCTCTTCACAGCATTTCTCGCCATCGTCATGGGTCTCATGACGGACATGAATTTGCCGTTCATGGTGGTGACTTTGGCAGGCGGAATTGCAGCCGCGCGTGGGGTTTACTCTTGCAAAAAAAGAAATGACATTTACTGGGCAGGACTGAGGTCAGGGGCTGTGAACGCACTCATGGTCGCTTTAATGCTGACTCTGACTAAACTGGAGCAGCCTAATTTTGCCCATGAGATTTTAGCGGGAGTTCCCGCAGGACTCTTAGGAGGGCTTTTTTCTGCCATGGTGGCAATGATGTTGATTCCGGCTCTGGAGACACTTTTCAATTATACAACGGACGTGAAGCTTCTAGAGCTCTCGAACCTGAATCATCCGCTGCTCAAAGACATGATTGTGAAAGCTCCCGGAACTTACCATCACAGCATGCTGGTTGGATCTATGGTGGAAGCGGCGGCCGAAGAGATCGGGGCCAACCCACTCTTAGGCAAAGTGATGTGTTACTATCACGATATCGGCAAAATGGAGCATGCCAACTATTTTATCGAGAATCAAAAGCCGGGGCAAAATCCCCACGACCATATCTCTCCGTATATGAGCAAAACTCTTTTGATTGCTCACGTAAAAGATGGGGTCGAGCTCGGAATGTCCCACAAGTTGGGAAAGCCCATCATCGATGGAATTGTCCAGCACCATGGGACTACTTTGATTTCTTACTTTTATAACAAAGCCATTGATATCAAAGCAGAAGATGAGCCCGATGTTTCCGAAGAAGAATTTAGATATCCAGGCCCAAAACCGCAGTTTCGAGAAGCTGCACTTTGCATGCTCGCAGATTCTATCGAAGCAGCTTCGCGGTCATTGGATGAGCCAACACCCGTGCGACTTCAAAACATTGTCCGGAACATCACTCAAAGAAAGTTTATGGAAGGTCAGTTGGATGAGTGTTCTTTGACTTTGAAAGATCTTTCAAAAGTGGAAGAGTCTTTCACTCGAATTCTTCTGGGGATTTATCATCAAAGAATTGATTACCCGAGGGCGGCTGGCGGGGGGGCTTCTGAAGCACCAGCTAAGACTCTTTTCAGTACCGGTAAAAGTTAATGACCGAGCAAATTCAAGTTCAAGGTCGCCTGACACATTTGAAAATAAGACAGATCCAGCAGATCGCGCAGTGGGTGCTGAGTGAACTGCAAGAGAGAAAGCTTCGGAATAAAAGTGAGCTGCAAAAAGAGCTCACATTGATTTTCTTTTCAGAAAAGAAAGCTCGAGAACTAAATCTCCAGTATCGCCAAAAAGATTATGCCACCGATGTGCTGAGCTTTGAGGGTGATGAGTTCAGTCTCGGGGAGTTGGTTTTCTGCGAAAAAGTGATTCTTCGGCAAGCGCGAGAGCATGGCTTGCGGCCGCACCAAGAGTGGGCTTACTTGTTGATTCACGGCGTCTTGCATCTGTTGGGTTATGATCATGAGCTGAAAAAGGTCGAAGCTCGAAAGATGTTTAAAATCCAAGATGAAGTGTTTGACAGATGGATGAAAAGCCATGAAATTTTGAGACGAGGGAGATCTCATGTCCATCGTCGCGGAAACTTACGAACTCAAAAAACGACTCGCAGATCTTAAGAAATTGACCACCGAACTCCGGGGGTATCTTTGACTTGGAGAAAAAGCGCAAGCGTCTTCAAGAAATTAGCCTAGCCAGTGAAAACCCAGCTCTGTGGAATAAGCCTTCAGAAATGCAAAAACTGAATAAAGAAAAGACTTTCATTGAGAAAGCCGTCTCTGAATATGAAGCTTTTCAAAAAGGGGTCGAAGATGCCGAAGTTTTGATGGAAATGGCCATCGAAGCCAATGACGAAAGCACTTTTGCTGAATCTAAGTCCGAAATCAATCGATTAGAAAAAGTAGGAAGCGATCTTGAACTCTCTCGAGTTCTCAATGGAGAACTCGATGCCAATTCCACTTATCTCTCGATCAATGCGGGGGCTGGGGGAACGGAGGCCTGTGACTGGGCCGCGATGCTGATGCGCATGTACATGCGTTATGCTGAAGCCCATGATTACCGTGTTGAAATGCTCGACTCGACCGATGGAGAAGGCGCTGGAATTCGGTCTTGCACACTGCTGATCGAAGGACCTTATGCTTATGGGCATCTGAAAGCAGAGAGCGGAGTGCACCGCTTGGTCAGGATTTCTCCGTTTGACTCCAATGCTCGCCGACACACGAGCTTTGCGTCGGTGTTTGCGTGGGCTGAAGTGGATGATGACATTAAAATTGAAGTGAATATGGCGGATGTTGAAGTGGAAACTTTTCGTGCCAGCGGCGCTGGGGGTCAGCACGTCAATCGAACGGATTCAGCTGTTCGGATGCGCCACTTGCCTTCAGGGATTGTGGTTTCTTGCCAGATCGAGCGTTCTCAGATTCAAAACCGTGAAAAAGCTTTGAAGATGTTGAAAGCAGCTCTTTACGAAAAAGAAGTTGAAGCTCGAAATAAAAAGAAGCTCGAGATGGAATCAGGAAAAAAGGCCAACGAGTGGGGCTCTCAAATTCGATCTTATGTCATGCATCCCTATCAAATGGTGAAAGATCACCGCACGGCCCATGAGACCAATCAAGTGGGTGAAGTGATGGATGGAGACCTAGATCCTTTTATTATGGCTTATCTCAAAGCTTCGTTGAATGGTCCTATCACGGTAAAGGCGGAAGATTGAGATCGCTCGCATGGCTTGCTTGGAAGCTTCTGTGGTCAAAGACTCAAAAGTCTTTGCAGTTTTCAGGAGCTTTGGCCCTTTTTGGCTTGATTCTAGGTGTCGCTTGTTTGGTAGTTTCCATGGCTGTCCTCAGTGGTTTTGAAACAACGCTCAGAGACGCTGTCGCGGATGTGACAGGACATATCCAAATCGTTAAAACCTTGGGTTCTGAACAAGAAAAAAAAGATCTGATTGCAGAAATTCGCCGCACTGAGGATTCTTTGGTGGAAGCAAGCGCTTTTAGTTACATCGAAGGCGTGCTCGCGCATCAAGGAAAAATTAAAGGAATAGCTCTGCAAGGGGTAGAGACTCCGCAAGTGCATCGAGTTTTAGGTATTGATCAAAGACTTCTAGAGGGGAAAATTGACTTCTCTGAAAAAGAAGGGGATCCCCAAGTTGTGATTGGTAAAGGCATAGCTCAAAACTTCAATCTCAAAGTGGGGGATCGCTTTCGCATCGTGGTTCCCGTTTATCAAGGCATTGATCCTTCGGCTTTTTCACGAAAGATTGGCTATTTTCGTGTGGCGGGGATTTTGGATCTTGGAAAGTTTGAATACAACGAGCGATTTGTGATTTCTTCTTTGTCAGCCACACAAGCCTTGGCCAATATCGGTGAAAGATCCATGGGGCTTTTGCTCAAGTTTAAACAGATTGAGAATGCTCCTGAATACAGTAAAAATTTAAAAGTCGCTCTTGGGCCCGGATATAAAATTCGAGATTGGTTTGATATGAACGAAACTTTATTTCGGGCGGTGAAAATCGAAAGGGCCACCATCTTTTTTGTGGTGTTAGTGATTGTGCTTGTGGCCGCTTTCCTCGTTTCCATTCAGCTTTATATTCACGTGGTGAAACGTTATTCGACCATCAGTTTGCTCAAGAGTTTGGGACTGAAGAAAACGCAAGTGATTCAAATTTTTTCTTACCAAGGCTTGATCATGGGTTTCATTGGAGTGGTGGGCGGGTTCTTCCTAGGCCTCCTTTTTTGCTATGGCTTTGAATTGTTGCAAGCAACTTTGGGAGTTTTGCCAGGCAGTGTCTATAAGCTTGACCAAATTGATCTCAACGTTCGCTTCATTGATGTTTTTCAAATAGCTGTGGCAACCTTGGTTGTGTGTTTTGGAGCGACTTTAGCACCGGCCATTCGAGGATCACAGCTAAGCATTGTAGAAGGATTAAAAAATGAGTGAGGTTCTTCTTTCGGCAAAACAAATCAGTAAGTCTTTTGCGCAAGGAACTGGTCGTTTACAGATCTTGAATCAAGTGGATTTTGAACTCAAAGAGGGCGAAGCCATTTGTATTGTCGGCGCTTCGGGCGCTGGGAAAAGTACGTTGCTCCATATTTTAGGATCCCTTGATAAGCCAGATAGCGGAGACATTTTCTATCAAGGGCGCAGCTTGCTAGGGCTCAGTGATGAGGAGCTTGCGCAGTTTCGCGCTCGCGAGTTGGGCTTTGTGTTTCAGTTTCATCATTTGCTGACCGAATTTACAGCTATCGAAAATGTGATGTTGCCGCTAAGAATGAATGGAGAAAGCGCGTCTGCTGCAGCGGCCAAAGCTGAGGATATTCTGAGGCAATTGGGGCTGATAGATCGCGCCAAACATTACCCTTCGCAATTATCAGGGGGGGAGCTTCAGAGGGTATCTATTGCACGAGCTCTAGTGAAGCGCCCTAAAATTTTGCTCGCCGATGAACCCACAGGGAATTTGGATTCTGTGAACAGTCAGCAAATTCAGGATTTGTTTTTCTATCTTAAAGAGCTTTTTGGCCTCAGTCTTGTGGTGGTCACCCATGATACTCATTTTGCGAAAAAGTTTGCTCGAGTGATGCTCATGGCAGATGGTCGCTGGGTTTAGAAATTCCTTGATAAAGGTGCTTTGACATCACTTTTACCCCTTGCTAGGCTTCCAACAGACCTTTGTCGAGGAAGATGCATCAGGAGCAAAAACAGCATGGAGATCAAGGAGATAACACGCAGTGGAATTCTATAAATCTTCGTGTTTCCATAGGATTAACTCACCGCAAAAGAAAGCTTGGGCCGAACTTTTCAAAGGGCCTGTTCTTTGGTTGGTGATGTTGGCGACAGCATTAGTAGTTCCTGCTCAGGGCCAGAGTTCAAAGAAAAAGGCCACAAAGCCGGCGGTGAGCACTGCTGTGCAGAATAATTTGGGCACATTGTCGGCCATCGAGGTCCTAGGAAATCGAAAGATTGAAAAAGATGCCATTCTTGCTCGTTTGAAAAGCAAAACAGGGGAGCCTGTGACTCGAGAAACAATACGGGAAGATTTGGACTCTTTATTCAAGTCTGGCTTTTTCTACGATGTTCAAGTTTCACAGAGTGGAATTCCCACAGCCCTCACTCTGACCTACATGGTGGTGGAGAAACCTTCGATTTCAGAAATTGTGATCGAAGGCAATGAAGAGCTCAAAACTGAAGAGCTTCTTGAAGGATCTGGCCTGAAGGCCTTTGAAATTTTGAACATGACCAAGCTTCGTGATGGCCTTGAAAAGATTCAGAAGCTTTACGAAGATAAGGGCTTTTATCTGGCAAAAATTGAACATCGCTTGGAAGACATCAAAAAAGACGAGCAAGTAAAGCTTGTGATCAAGATTGATGAAAATGAAAAGGTCAAAGTCCGTAAAATTTCTTTCATTGGAAATCAAAAGCTCAAAGATGGTTTTTTGAAAGATCGTTTAGGAACCAATGAGGCCGGCTTTTTCACTTTTATGTCTGGCTCTGGAGCGTACAAGCAAGATGTCTTTGATCGTGATACTCAAATGCTTCGTTTCATTTATTTCAACGAAGGTTATATCCAAGTTAAAATTGACCGTCCTCAAGTCTATGTCACGCCCGACAAGAAAAATATGTACATCACGATTCGCATCGACGAAGGAGAGCAGTTCGATGTAGGGGAAATCGATTTTGCCGGCGATATTCTTTTTTCACGGGAAGAATTGTTTCAAACTATTCAGGTCAACTCTCAAAAAATTTTCAGCTATGAAAAGCTCCAAAAAGACCTCAGTGAGCTTCAGGCCAAGTATGGGGATTTGGGGTATGCCTTTGCCAACGTGATTCCGCGCACGCGAATTAATGAGCGTGACCGAAAAGTAGATGTGACGTTTGAATTCGATAAGGGGAGCAAAGTGTACTTCGGTCAAATCAATGTCGTCGGGAATTCTAAAACCCGGGACAAAGTGGTTCGCCGGGAACTCAAGATTCGTGAAGGTGAGCTCTACAACGAAACCAGACGACGAGAATCTTTGGAAAAAGTTCAGCGTTTGGGATTCTTTGACGAAGTGAACTTTAAAACATCCACTCCCGCGGATAAGCCGGACATCTTGAACATTGATATTGCTGTTAAAGAAAGAAATACGGGTTCGATTCAATTAGGAGCAGGTTATGGCTCGGCTTCTGGTTTCACGCTGCAAGGGCAAGTGAATCAGTCGAACTTTTTAGGTAAGGGACAAAAATTAGGGGCAGGGCTCAACTTGTCCCGAGATGGCTCCTACTATAATTTGAATTTCACCGAACCTTATTTCAGAGACACCGAGTGGAGCTTGGGTTTTGATCTCTATCAATCCAGTTCTTTCCGTATTGATTACACGGAAAAGAAGATCGGGGGAGCACTGCGAGCAGGGCATCCTTTGGCTGAAGATCTTTTCGGATCACTGAGATACAAGTATGATCGAACAAAGCTGGAAGCCGAAAAGGATTCTGCGGGGCAAATCGAAACAGATTTAGCGCTTTTCCCGCTGGATACAGCTTCTGGAGTGACATCTTCGATCACGGGGATTTTAGAGTATGACAAGCGCAATGACCGTTTCTCGCCAACCAAAGGTGTTTTTGCATCGACCTCTTTGGAGTACGCAGGAGTGGGGGGGGATCTCAACTATACCAAAGGAAACGCGACATTTCGGTTCTTCCACAAAGTCTTCTGGGAAGTGGTCTGGAGAAATAATCTTTCTTATTCATTCATTACCAGCCATGACTCAGGAGTAGAGCCTCCTTTTAATGAATTGTTTCTTCTGGGAGGACCCTATTCACTCCGCGGATATCGGTTTTTCCGGGTGGGTAAGACCAAGTTCTCTCAGAAGGTTTTCAATGATAACGTCGGTTCTGTAGGTGCTGTCCGTGCGAATGAGCTTGCTAACCGTCCTTTTGGTGGTAAGCAGCAGCTGCTTTACCAAATGGAATTTGAATTTCCACTCATTGCTGAAGCTGGCATCAAGGGTGTGGGATTCTATGATATTGGTCAGGCCGAAGATCAAATTTCTGGAGATAATTTTTATAGCGACGTGGGTTTTGGATTTCGATGGTTTTCACCCATCGGGCCGCTGCGATTCGAGTGGGGATTTCCTCTCCGCAAGAACACAGCTTCGCCAGATCCCGTCGTTTTTGACTTTTCAATTGGAGCACCGTTTTAAAATACAAGGAGGATGGAGTGAGAAAATTATTGATGGCTGCTGTGGTGGCTTTGGGAGTGGGATCAGTAGCGCAAGCGCAATCTCAAAAAGTGGGTTTTGTAGACATGCAGAGGGCTTTGTTCGCAACCGCTCAGGGTAAAAAGTTTAAAGAAACTATGGATGGAGAAGTCGCCAAAAGAAAAAAAGAGCTCGATAAAAGAAAAGGCGACTTGGATAAAATGATCCAGGACTTGGATAAAAAGAAATCTGTGCTGAGCGAAGAAGTCATGCAGAAGAAGCAAATGGAAGTTCAAGAAGAATCTTTGAAGCTTCAAAAGTACTTTGCTGAAAACCAAATGGAGCTGCAGAAAAAAGAAAAAGAGCTTTCTGAGCCTTTGATCGAAAAAATGAGAAAAGTCATCGATCGCGTTGCCAACGAAAAAGGTTATAGCATGGTTCTTGAGAGAAGCGGGCAGAATGTTTTGTTTGCGCAAAAAGACATTGATTTAACAGATGCTGTGGTTGCTGCTTTCGAGAAAGAGAAGTAATGAAGATTCATTCATCCAGTGTGATTGGACCGGAGGTCGAGCTAGCAGAAGGGGTAGAAATTGGCCCCTACTGCCTCATTCAGGGGAAAGTGAAGATCGGGGCGGGAACCTTTGTTGAAGGTCACGTCACTATTGGTTCTCGCTATGGAGTTCTAGAAATTGGTGATAACAATCATTTTTCTCCGGGAGCCGTCATCGGCGGAGCCCCTCAAGATATCACCTATAAAAATGAAGCGACTCGATTGAAGATCGGGAATAACAATACTTTTCGCGAATTCTCCACTGTAAATATTGCCACACTCAAAGGTGATAAAGAAACCACAATTGGGAACAACAACTATTTCATGGCTTATACTCATGTGGGGCATGACTGTAAAATTGGAAACAATGTGGTGATCGCCAACAACACACACTTGGGTGGTCATACCGTCATTGAAGACAATGTGGTGATCGGCGGAGTTTGTGCTTTTAATCAGTTCACTCGTGTAGGAAAGTTCGCATTTGTTGCAGGAAGTTCCATCGTTATCAAGGACGTCCTGCCGTTTTCAAGAGCGCAAGGGAACTATGCCATTTGTCGAGCCACGAATAAAGTGGGTCTTGTTCGAAAAGGTTTTACTCGGGAAGAAGTAGAAAATATTCACAGAGCGATGAGAATCGTTCTGATGGGGAGTGATACTATCGAAGAAGGCATTGAACGTATTCAGCGAGAGTGCAAGCCTTCTGAGAATATCGATTATTTTATCCAGTTCATGAGATCCTCAAAGCGAGGCGTCGCTCGTGGAAAAAGAAGTTTAGGACCTGAAGAAGATTCGGAGATTTAACAGATGTCAAATCAGCTACGAGCTGCCGTCATTGGGGTTGGATATTTAGGACGTTTTCATGCTCAGAAATACAAAGCCCTTGAAGGTCGTGATGACCTCAATGTCAAACTGG
>JAJTIC010000041.1 GCA_021300175.1 Pseudomonadota bacterium | reverse complement strand
TTTTCTTTTGTTCTTTTTTAGGAATGTAATTGTCGGAGTTGAAGTTCTTTACTTCGCCGGCAAACTTAACCCCAAAATTATCCGTTGGGAATCGGGTGATCGGTGCGATCCCCGAGTGGCCTTCGAGGGCATTGGACCAACTTTCCTCGGCAGAAAGCCCAAGAGGGGTGACAGCACCCACTCCTGTAACCACCACTCTTCTTTGTGTGCGTGGTGCCCTCATGAGTTCCATTTTCGATTAACCTTTACCTTTTTTTTCAAGGTAAGACGCTACATCGCCAACAGTGCGAAGCTTTTCGGCATCTTCATCAGGAATTTCGAGATCAAATTCTTCTTCCATGGCCATGACGAGTTCTACGATATCCAAGCTGTCTGCACCCAAATCATCGATAAAAGAAGCTTCTGGCTTTACTTTCTCTGGGTCAACACCGAGTTGTTCTACGATAATGTCTTTTACTTTTGGACTGAGTCCCATAGGTATCCTCCTGTTATTTTTCTATCTCATCAACATCCCGCCATTCACACTGAGTGTATGGCCGGTAATATACTTTGAATCATCACTGAGTAAAAACGCCACAGCTTGAGCGACTTCCCGAGGTTCAGCAATTCGTTCCATCGGAATCTTGCACAAAATCTGACTTTTTTGTTCGTCATTCAAGATACCTGTCATTTCGGTCTGAATAAAGCCCGGAGCGACACAATTCACACGAATTTGACGGGAAGCTACTTCTTGGGCCACAGATTTTGAAAAAGCTTCAATCCCAGCCTTAGAGGCGGCGTAATTGGCTTGGCCGGCATTCCCCATTTGGCCGCTCGCAGCAGTCACATTTACGATGGAGCCTTTTCTGGCTTTGAGCATTGGCTTCAAGAAAGCCCTGGTCACCAAAAAACATCCTCGAAGATTCGCCCCAATCACGCGGTCAAAATCCTCAGTTTTCATTCTGAGTAATAAGCCGTCTTTGGTAAGTCCTGCATTGTTCACGACTCCATCAACTTGATCCCAATGCTTAAAAGCTTCCTCGACAGCAGTATTGATAGAGTCCTCATCGGTGAGTTCTAGTTGCAATGACAAATGGCCAGAGCCAGGGAGTTTTGAAATCAAGCCTTCTGCCGCAGATTTTGATTGCGCATAAGTGATTGCAACTTGAGCTCCTCTTTCCGCAAGCAGTTGGGCGATGGCCGCACCAATGCCACGACTTCCGCCGGTGATAAAAAAACGCTTTCCAGCAAGAGTTTGAGGTTCAGTTGTCCACAGCGGCGGGGTTTGATTCACTTAAGTTTGAACTCCATTTTTTAAAAAATCCTCAATCATCTTCATGTCCTCAGAAGAGGTCGTATTGAAGACTTTGAAACTCTCAGAGTCAATTTTTTTCAAAAGCCCTGCAATGACCTTTCCTGCACCAAACTCAATGCAAGTTGTCATGCCTGAATTTTTCAGAGTTTCCATAGATTGCATCCAAAGAACGCTGCCTGTGATTTGGCGAATGAGATTTTCCTTGAGTTTACCAGCGTCTGTCTCAAACTTCGCATGATAATTCTGAAGGATTGGGAGTTCAGAATTTTGAAAATGAATAGGTGTCAAAAAATCTCGCATTTGGTCTTCGGCGGGCCTCATCATTGCGCAATGAAAAGGCGCAGAAACATTGAGCGGAATCAATTTAAAGCGTTTCACTTCAGGAAGGAAAGTTTCAATCTTTTGAGTCTTGAGCCACTCGAGGGCGGTCGTGGCGCCGCTAATCACAATTTGCCCAGGGGCATTGAAATTGGCGGGCGAGATGACTCCCGCTTTGAATTCACTGCTGGTGATCTCACAAAGTTGAATCACTTGCTCTGGCTCAAGTCCCATCACTGCTGCCATGCTGCCTTGACCGAGAGGCACGGCATTTTGCATAGCTTTCCCCCGAAGTCGAACAGCTTTCACAGCCATCGCAAAGGGAATAACGTTTCCCAGCACAAAACTGGAATACTCTCCAATAGAGTGACCTGCCGTGGATCCAAACTCCAATCCAAATTTCGCTTGATAGACTCTCAGGGTTGCCACTGAATTTGTGAGTAAGGCTGGCTGAGTATTTTCAGTGAGGGCAAGATCGTTTTCTGAGCCTTCAAAACAAAGTTTTTTAAGATCGAAACTAAGAGCATCAGAAGCTTCTTCAAAAGTCTGTCGGGCAACAGCCTCCGATTCAAAAAGAACTTTCCCCATTCCTGGCTGCTGACTGCCTTGTCCGGGAAAAAGAGCTGTGAATTTCATATTAATACCTCAAAAGTGCGCTGCCGGCCGTGAGGCCTGCTCCAAAAGCCGTGAGAAGTATAGTTTGTCCTCGTTGAATGCGACCATCTTGAACAGCCATATCAAAAGCCACAGGAATTGTTGCAGCAGATGTATTGCCCATTTCGTGAACCACCGAGATCACTTTCTCCTTCGGAAAGCCAAAGTGATCGGCGACAGCTTCCATGATTCTCATATTGGCCTGGTGGGGAACTAACCAATCCACTTTTTCAGGGGCAATTTGGTTTTTCTCAAGAGCTTCATGACAAGTGGAGGACATGGTCCTGACTGCATTTTTGAAGATTTCCCGGCCCTTCATCTTCACAAACTGAGTTTTGTTCTCGAGAACATCTTGCGAGAAGGGGATTTTCGAGCCTCCCGCTGGCAAAACAAAGAGTTCTCCAAGCGCCCCTTCAGCTCTCATGTGAGTGCTCATGACGTAGTTGGCATCGTTTTCCTCGGCTCGAGTGAGAACAAAGGCACCCGCTCCATCGCCGAAGAGAATACAAGTTTCGCGGTCTTCGTAATTCACAAAGCGATGAATGATTTCGGCACCCACGATGAGAATGGTCTTGTACTGTCCCGTTTTGATGAACTGATCAGCCACTGAAAGGGAATAGATAAAGCCAGAGCAAGCTGCTGAAAGATCAAAAGCGGGAATATTTTTAAGGCCTAATTTATTTTGTAAAACACAAGCCGTGGAGGGCATGACCTGATCGCCAGTTACAGTGGCTACGATCAGAAGTTCAACCTGTTCGGCAGCAATGCCAGCCGCTTGCAGAGCTTTCTGGCAAGCGATCAGAGCAAGGTCAGATGTGATTTGGTGGTCGGCAGCTATGTGCCTGCGTTCGATCCCGGTTCGCTCACGAATCCATTGGTCGTTGGTATCTACGAGCTTTTCTAAATCAGAATTTAAGAGAACCTTCTCTGGGAGATAGGAACCCGTACCCGCGACGCGAGATCGATACATAGATAACCCTCAGCCCAATGCTTACTTCGAAGCAGGGCTGATTTGTTTCCCTTTGTAGTAGAAGGCTCCGTCAGCAGCTTTGGTCGCACGGTGAGGACGTACCCATTCTTTGGTCTTTTTATCAAGAGCCATCGCTGGAGACTCTAATCCGTCATGAGAGCGGCGCATATTTCGTCGAGAACGCGAGGTTTTCTTTTTGGGTGTTGGCATGTTCACCTTCCTGTTACAATGAAGCGCTGTAATCTATCGAAAGCCATGGGAAAATCAAGGATTTTATTGCGCTGTCTAAAACCTGAGCTTTACCTACTGTTTCAGTTTTTTGAGGGCCTCAAAAGGGTTTGTGGGCGTCTCAAACCCCTGATCTTCATAGGAAAAAACCACTCCCCGAACTTTTTTCTTACACAGAGAGCAGTTTCCCTCCTGATCTTCTTCAGGGGCTGGGATCAAAGGCTCAGAAATCGCAATGAACTCATGGAGATACTCGCCCATATTAAAATGGTGACCTTGGTATTCAGCCACTGAAGGGCCAGATTCGGGGGCATCGCTCAAGTGATTCACCCGAGCGTATTTCGAGCCCCGTGGGGTTTCCAGAGTGGGCATCAAGAGTTCTTCAAATTTTTCAGAGAGCTTCAGCTGAAAATCAATGCCACAGCGGGAACAATCTTCGGGGAGAGTGGTTTTAATGGTGCCTTTCAGTTGGAAAGTTCCATTGGGAATAGGATAGATGAAGAAACGAGCTTCGTGACCAGCCGAGCCGATCAGGTCTCTGAGGGCCTCGTTCAGGTCGCCTGTCTTTTCATTGCAAATAAATTCTTTTCCCTCAGCAGGGATGTCGCGCAAATTGATCAGCATAGAGCGAGGATTTAACAGCCGTCTTTGCTGGGGTCAATGGAAGACCCAGAATCCAGCCTTCACCTTCCAGAGATTGAAGCTTGTACCGAGTAAATTCATCCAAAACCCCTGACTTTTCGTTCAGAATAAAGCCTTGAAGGGCTAAAACCACGCTGTCTGCAAGGTCGGAGTCTTTGGAGATGAGCTGAAGATCTGCTTGAGAAAACTGCAAGCGATCCCTGTAGTCTCGCTCAAGAAGATCAGCGAGTTTTGCTGGGTTTCTTGTTTTTTCGCCTAAGAGGGATTTCCAAACAAAACTGGGATAACCTTCGCTAATCCAGGCCCCCGCTTGGACGTGAGACTGAACAGAATCAAATCCCGCGATTTGAAACCATGGTTCCTCGCTGGATCCAAGATCCTTCCAAATTCGAAAAGTACCCGTGGCAATATTTTTCTGATAAGGAGTGAAGTTGAAAAGTGAATTCGCACCCGCCAATTTTTCGGCGACCCTCGGCTCTTTCACAAGTCCCTTCCGAAGCCCTTCAAAGAAGGCTTTGGAGGTTTCAAGGCCGTAGGAATTATCTTTCAAGCTAAACTCAGAAGCTTTTCGAAAAAGTTGAAACAAATTTTCGGGGGCGCTGATGGATGTGAAACTTTGCTGATCCCAGACTTTTTTGGGGAGACCTAAAACACTGTCCACGATGATCAGAACCTGAGTCAGGTCACGACCGGGTAAATCCATTGTATGGAGAAGCTTCAGCACAGAATCTCGAGTAAGGCCTGCCAATTTCTGAGATTTCTTACTCTGACTGACCGACAGTTTCCAACCGCGAGCCGAATTTTTATAAATGACAGCCACAGGTAGAGGCTTTGCGAAACCTTGTGATGTTTGAGCACCTGTTTGATCGACACCGAGAATGAAATTGAACACAGAGCCTCCAGGCGACGATAGTTTAAAGTTCAAAATATCTTAAACTTTAAATGTATTGCTTCAATTGAGCTAGAGAAGAATCTTTGTTTCTTGTCAGTCTAAAAGTTTTGAAACACTTGATCCACCGTAAATTGACCTTTAATCACCCCGAGATCAGTCAATTGCTTCTGAAGCATCGTCCAACGATCTTTTGTCATTGAACCGAGAGGTAAACCTTTTTCTGGAGTGATCAAAATCTTCTGTGCATCCGCACTCTTTGCGAGGGTCTCTGGATCCATGGCTTTATTTAATTCAGAGATCTTCTGATGAGCTGGGCGTGGGTCCTTAAGGTAAGCCTCCCAACCCAATCGAACGGCTTCCACCATTTTTTTGACTTCTTCGGGATGGCTTTTCAGGCGATCGCGATGGACCACCAGGACTGTCGTGTAAGGATTGTAACCCGCTTCAGCGACGAGAAATGTTTTTGTTGGTGTGCCCGCACGATTTGCGGCGATAGGCTCGCTTGTGACAAAACACTGCTGTGAAAGTCGAGGATCTGAGAGAAAGTTGGAAATCCCGCCCTGGTATGGAGAGATTTTAACTTTGGCCTTGGGGAATTTCTTTTTTAAATATTGCGCGTAGGGAAGTCCTGACTGCATCAAAAGAGTTCCTTCAGCGTTGAAAACGTCTTCCAGAGATTTAAAGCCTCGGGCTTCATGAGTCATGACCCCTTGCGGGTTCGTCTGAAAAACTGCAAAAAGAGCCACGGCAAAAGGCGCTTTTCGATCATAAGCGACAAGAATCTCGTCTGCCGAAACCACGGCATAATCTACTTTTTTCGCTGAGAGCATTTGAATCGTGGGGGTTCCGCTGCCCCCTTCAGTGATCTCGACTTGAAGGTTGTTTTTCTTGAAGAAAGACTGGGCTTGTGACTGATAGAAACCACCGAACTGGGGTTCGGCTTTCCAATTCAGCGCCAACTTGATCGGCTGGGCATGGGCCTGATGGGTGAAAAAACATCCAATGACTAAGAAAAAAAAATTTAGTCTCACGGTTCACCTCATTATCTAAAGCGAAACCCCCGGATCCTTAGAAAGTGATACGAAGGGTCGATATTTTAAAAGGATTCTCACCAGCCAATTAACCACAAAAACCATAAATATACCAAGACAGGACGAAGCAGCAATCGCAGCAAAAACAAGATCTAGCTTTTGTTGGGTCCTGGCTGCATCGATGATTGAGCCAATCCCTCCACCAGCAATGAACTCTCCGACGATGGCGCCGACGACACTCAAGCCAACGGCGACTCTGAGTCCCGTGATCAAGTAGGCAAAAGCTGAAGGTGCTTGGAGGTAAACTAAACGATGCAAAGCTCGGGCTTCATAGAACAAAAACAGCTCAGAAAGTCCGGGGTCTATGGTTTTAAGCCCTGTCATTGTGTTCGCAAGGATCGGAAAAAAAGAAACAAAAAATGCAGAAGCTTGAACAGTCGCATCCCCAAAGCCAAACCAAATCACCAAAAGGGGAGCGAGCGCGACGACGGGAATAGTTTGAAAAAGTTGTGTGAAAGGGGACACGGACTTTTCCAACCAACGAAAAGAGACCAAAAGCAATCCGATAGTAAAACCACAGATAATGGCTAGACCAAGACCGATGATCGAATTTTTTCCCGTAGAAATAAGTGCAGCTGCAATCTCTGCACGATTTTCAATCAAGGACAGGAACACTTCGCTCGGGAGCGGTAGAATATAACTTGGGATTATCTCTAAAGAAACAAGAACATGCCAGAGCCCTAAAAATAAAAGAGCAAAACTGAGTGGAAATACAAGATCTTTTAAAACTCTAAACATCATACCCCCGCGAAATAAGTTGTGCCAAGCTCATGGAGGTCTCAGAAAATCTGGAAAGTGTTTCTTTTTTTTGCCCATCTGAAATCTGGACTTTTAATTTGAGAGCGCCATTGCGATCTAGAACAAGGATTTCGTCAGACAAGAAAACGGCTTCGCTGACACTATGAGTGACAAAGAAGCAGCTCTTTGAAGCGTCTCTGGACATCATAGATCGCAAGTCATTTTGTAAAATTTGGCGAGTATTCTCATCAAGCGCAGCAAACGGCTCATCCAAAAACAAAAGATTGGGCTCAGTGATGAGAGCTCTGGCTATTGAAGCACGCATTTTCATTCCGCCGCTCAGTTGCTCTGGAAAAAGCTTTCCTGCATTTTCAAGTTTCACTTGAGTGAGAAGCTGGGACACAGCGAGGGCTTTTGTGAGAGGCTCCGTCATCTGATTTTGGAGTGTTAAGGGAAGAGCGATGTTCTCTTCCACCGAGAGCCAAGGGAGGAGTCGGGGTTCTTGAAAGACAAAACTTTCCTTCAGATTCTGAGCAGATTTGATTGTCCCTTCCGTGGGTTTCAAGATCCCTGCAAGAATTCTCAAAAGAGTGGATTTTCCACAGCCAGAGGGTCCGCAAATAGAATAAAACTTCCCTCGGGAAAACTGATAGGAAAACCCCTGAAAAAGATTCCGGCCTCCAAAGCGGTGCGCCAGTTGGGTCACTTCAAAAATCACAGACTTTTCCAATCATAGTTGAAAGAAACACTGATGCGATCCTTTTTGGCAGGATTGGCTGGCACTTCATGCCGCAGCCAAGACTCAAACAGCACAAGATCCCCCGCTTGAGGAGCGAATTGAAAGAATCTTTGGTGCTCCACTTTCAGCTTCTTTTTTTGCAGGGGAGCTGCCATCAAAAATCCTAAACGAGGATCTTCAAATTTCAGCGAGCTCGCTTTTGGAGGCACTGACAAATAAATAGTTCCGCTGATAAAAGACTGCGGGTGAATGTGTCCTGTATGAACCACGCCCGGAGGCATAATGTTGATCCATAAGGAATTGCAGTAAACTTGCCGAGGTTTTAGGTCATAATCCAGCAAGTCGCTGAATCTGGCCACATGGGTATGGATCTTCTTTTCGAGATCTAGGAAACTCGAAGACAGTAGCGGAACCTTGGGAATCGATGCATACGACGTGTATCCACCCAAGTAGTTCTTTTGAGACCATCGTTGCCCAATAGCGTCTGAATCCCTGATCTGATAGCATTCTTCTTGAAGGCTCTTCGTGTCCCGAGGGCTTAAAAAAGCTTTCTGAATATAGATCTCTGTGAGGAAGAGGGAAGTGATTTTTCCTGTTTTGAGGGAGGCCATCTTTGCGGTCCTTTTGGGTGGGGTTGGTGGCTGTCTAATCATTAAACGCCGATCAGCCTAACCTGTCACCGAGAGAGCGGAGCTTCATTTAATTACAATTGACCGAGCTCAGCTTTGGCAAGGCCTTTGCTCCCCGGGTTAGCTGGAGAGTTTCTCTCGAGGTGATTTATGAACAAAAACATGATTCTTTTGAGTGGCCTAGTCGTGTTCGCTGTGTCAGGACAAGCTTTCGCCAAATCAAAACTCAATGTGAGTGAGTTCAATACCATCATTGAAGAGACAAACAAGGCAGCTCGCGAGCTTCGCGAGAAAATTGCTGACTATGCCGGCGTGGTGCGCACTCCCACTGAAAAAGGTCCTTCTGTGGATCGGGAAAAGCTCCGCAAAGAATTAGATGTGGAACAGGTTGCTGTGACTTCGGAAGGTGTGGAGTCCTTTCTTGATAAGAAAGAGACAGAGTCTCCGCGAACGAAAGTTGACTTCAACCGAATCAGCCAAGAAGTCAAAGACGCTGGCAATAATCAATAAAGAGTCAATAAGTGAAAACGCTGAAAAAACCTGGACTGTAGGGGAAGCTCTCGATCCGACGAGCCTTTTATTCCCCGAATCAGGACCGTTTCATCATAAGGATTCAGATCATCTTTCTGGACATTCAAGAGCTCAGTCGCTCGAGCCCCAGTTCTCAGTCCAAGAGATAAGAGAAAACAATTTCTTGGATCCCGGATTTCATGATCAGCGACGAGGATTCTCAATCGCTGAGCTTCCGGACTTAAAAGATACTTATTTTTATTCAAAGAATACCGAGACGAAGCCAAGGGAAAATGCGTGGAGAGATCCTTGCTTGGAGAATTCATTAATGATTACAGATACCTAAAACTTCTTTAAAACTTCAAGAATTTGATAAGAATGTGAAATACAACTAGAAATCATGTGAAATACAATATTAAAAATGTAAAACACGATGCTTGAGTTTTCAACGGGTCTGCGCCAAGCTTCTTCCATGGATATCGCAAAATTAGAATTCGTTGATTCGGATGGTAGGTTTAAATCGAAGACAGCCGATCGACTTCATTATGAAGCTCAAGTTCAAGTGATTCGGAAGCAGATTGGATCTCTCGAAGAGGTTCGTGGGAAGTTAGGCCTTTCTCAGCGGAAAATTTGCCAGCTTTTATTGGTGGATCCTTCAGCCTGGTCTCGGTGGACAAGAAGCTCAGTGGACTCTGCGCCGCCACATATTTTTCGAGCTCTTCAGTGGTATCTGACGTTGAAAGAGAAAATTCCTGGGCTCACTCCTCAATACTTCTTGGGAAAAGATCCAGAAGTGATTGGTCGGCAAATTATGAATAAGGTCGAAGAGAAAGCACTCGGACTGCAGGCTGATATTGAAAATCTAGAGTCTCAAAGTGTGACTTTGCGAAATCGGAACTTGGATCTTGAACTTGAAAATCAGAAACTACTCAAAAGCCTCAATGAAACCCAGAGAAATCTTCATGGATTGTCAGTCGAGCTGGAAGCTCTTCGAATGGGTCAGGTGCAGCTGGTTGATCAGCTTCACAAAATGGGTAGCAAGAATTCGGTTTATCAATTCTTTGCATTGATTTTGGCGATTGCGGCGGTCGTAGCTATACTTCTCATCTGAAATGACGATTCGTTCTGGATCACTTTATCATTATGGGTCAATTTTAAAGCTATCCAGTCTGACTGAGAAGTCACCGATAAGTCAAGGTCGGGAGGCTTCCTGTGAAGAGAGATTTGTTATTAACTTTAGCGACGGGTTTATTTGTTTCTTTGGGTTGTACTCGCGCTTCATCGAACAAAGCAATAGTAACATTGGAAGTGCCATCCCTGAAGCCTTCTTCATCAAGTCAGCTCTCTTCTCAAAAAGTCATTACAGATGGCGGTGGTGATTGGGGTGGTTCTTACCCAACATCAATTTCCCAAGTGAATTGCTGGGCTGTGTTTGTCGGCGGCCCTGGTGCTTCACAAAGTAAATGCACTTTTGGTAGTGGATCAAATTTTCGTGTTTTCAAATTCAACGAAATGAAAGGTCTAGTCAGTGCTGGGTCTCCTGTGCAAATGGAAGTGGATGCAGGACAGAGAACATTTTATGCCATTGGATTTAAATCCACGAATGGCCAATGTCCAAAGTTAGATCCCAACTCTGATATCGACTCGCAAAACTTATCAAATCCTCTGGTCCTCGGAGAAACAACTCAAAATTTAAAGCCGGGTGATGCGAGTGTGAATATCACTGTGATTTTAGCTTCAGATATCACGACGCAGAGGCTGGGGGATTGCAGTTTTATGGAAGATCGGCCTTTGGCAGGAATTGAGTTCCTGGGAGCTGTGAATGGAAATGGAAGTGATAACGTTTATCTCAATTTAAATAGTCAAGTCTGCGGTAAATTTATGATGAAGCTTCGATCTGAACAAGGCGGCAGTGCCCTGAGTGAAACCAGTCGAAGTTTTAACATATCCTATGGAGCCACCGACACAAGCGGTGGTACTTGGATATCTAATCAGCCTCCTCAGATTTATGGGGACGCTTCTTGTTCTACTGTGGTGAGCTCTTTACAAATTCCCAGGGGACATAATGCCGCGGAATTCTATGTGCGTGGTGATGGCGATTCTTGGCCTGCAGGCTCATCAGGATATCGGGATGTGATTTTTTCTGATAGCGCGGGGCAGATTCCGCCAGTGACGGCACGACTGAACATCATGCAACTTGTTTCTCCAGCGACGAATCAGTGGATTCGATTTTTCGAGAAATCAATAGGAGTAATTCCAGGGGAGTGCCGCAGTCTGGACTCTTATGTGACTGTAAATGAAGAGGGACAAGATTGGGTTGTCTCTCTCAATAGCACCAATACGATTAGTGTGACTGATTTTGCACAGACTGTGACGACATCCATTCCAAATTCAAACTCTGGATTGTTTTCATCACCGACTTGTTCTATGGGGAGTGCTTCAACGTCATTATCAGCAGCGTCTGCATTCCACACATTTTATTTCCGTTCGATGTCAGATTGGAATGCGAAAGATTTTTGGATCCAATCGACTTCAACACCAGCGTTTACTGAGTTTTTGAATGTTAATATCCAACCTGTTGCTTCGAAAATGACTTTGCAGAAGACCGATTCTTTACCAGTTTTTGCCTCGAGTTGTGTCCCTTACAGTGTTTCATTCCAAAATGGAAGCGGAACAAATGTAGAGATCTTTGGATATACACAAAATCCCGGGACTCAGCTTGCGAAGCGAGTGTATTTAAAACCCGGAATTCAGTTTCCCGGAGCACAGTTTGTTAATTCAACTTGTTCAACAGCCTTTCCTTTTCCTGCTCTTGCGCAGGTGGGGCCTACAATGCCAACTGGAATCGCTACTGAATTGCAGCAATCCTTTATTCCTGCAAAAGATGGTCATGTCGAAGTGCGTGTTGAAGGGTATCCCTTTGTCAGAGGTGGTGACGATAAAGGCAATCGGCTGAGTCTCAATGTCCAATGGGATCCAGCGTTGCTCGGGGCAGCTGGCCTCAAGGGATGGGGGCGTGTCGAAGACATTACAACCACACCAAGCTGGGGTATCTACGGCCGGTTGGCACAGCTGCCTTTTAGTTCGACTCCATTCAGCTTTGCTACGATGCCAGTGAGTATTGTTAGCGGGGCTGGCCTGACGGCATCTTTAGAATCTGGTTTTGGTTTTAACGTCTTCAGGCATAGCTCTACAGGCTATCAACGAAATGAAGTGATTCTCCCTACGCCGATGAATGATTTCGTGTTTGTAGCCCTGGTGAAGTTATCCACGATGACCGCAGCGACGAGCGTTTTTCAAGTTCTTGATGCTGGATCTATCAGAATTGCTTCATTGGATGTTGCACCGACCATGTTAATCGTGAATGGCACAAGTACTCAAAACATGAGTTATGGGGCCGGATACTATAGTGTTCTTTATCTCAAGCGCTCAGGATCGAGTTTGATGGGGCGAATTAATAGCAACTCCTATTCGAGCCCCATTGCTGTAGCGCCAACACCTGTGAATCGTTTCAATTTGGGGGGATCTGCGTCTGTACAGTCCTTTGCAGGTGATCTCGTGGAGTATATGATCATTGACCCCACATCTTCTTCAGCGAGTATGGTCGAAGAAAAAGTGTATCAATATTTTAGGGCAAAAATTCCTTCAGTTAATTTGCCCTAAAAAAGTGCATTTCAAACGGGGTTGAAAAAACCCCTTGCATGACGCAGCGATCATTTGGAAAATTCCTGGGTCTTATAGAGCAAAACATCAAGTCCTAAGGAGTTCCAGGCGTGGGTACGTTCGAATTGATCGCAAAACATGGTGAACATGAAGAAGTGGTTTTTTGTCATGATCCGGATGTGGGTCTCAAGGCCATCATCGCTATTCATAACACAGCTCTGGGGCCTGCCCTTGGAGGCACTCGCATGTGGAACTATAGGACGGAAGAAGAAGCATTGGTGGATGTTTTGCGGCTTTCCAAAGGGATGACTTATAAAGCAGCAGCTGCAGGCTTGAATCTTGGTGGCGGTAAAGCTGTGATCATCGGCGATTCAAAAACTCAAAAGACAGAAGGCCTCTTTCGTGCATTTGGGCAGTTTGTGAATTCTCTCAACGGAAAATACATAACGGCCGAAGATGTGGGAACTTGTGTGACCGATATGGAGTACATATTTATGGAGACTCCCTTTGTCACGGGTATTCCAAAAGATTTTGGGGGTTCAGGTGATCCTAGCCCTTACACCGCTCATGGGGTTCTGATGGGAATTAAAGCTTCTGCCAAGTGGAAGTTGGGAACAGATAATTTGAAAGGGATGCGCATTGCGGTTCAAGGATTGGGGAACGTAGGAACTCATTTAGTGAGCTATCTTGTGGGTGAAGGGGCACAGGTCGTTGTCTCAGATATTGACCAGGCGAAGTGCAAACAACATCATGATAAATACGGAGTCACAGTGGTGGCACCTGATAAGATCCTGTTTGAGGATTGCGAGATTCTAGCGCCTTGTGCGTTGGGAGCTATTGTGAATGACGAGACTTTGCGTAAATTCAAAACAAAAGTGATTGCTGGCGGAGCCAACAATTTGCTTGCAGAATCTCGCCATGGCGATCACCTCAAAGAACTCGGTATTTTGTATGCCCCAGATTATGTTATCAACGCTGGTGGGTTGATGAATGTCTTTGTTGAGCTTGAAGGCTACTCTCATGAAAGAGCTTTTGAGAAGACCCGAAAAGTCTATGATAATTGCACCAAAGTTTTTGAAATTGCCCAAACGGATAATTTGGGAACCCACATCGCAGCTGACCGGTTGGCTGAAGAGCGGTTAAAGACCATTGGTAAGCTCAAACAGCGTCATCAGGGGAAAAGCTCTCGCAATTTTACCACGTTGAAAGAAGTCACAAATCGTTAATTAAGAGCAAAGCGTCACTGCTTTAATCTCGCCATTATGGTTGCACCTTGACAGTGTCCCAAGCATGGTCTGCAATAGCAGGGCTTGGATGGATGTCTTGATTCAAAGGAGAATCGTGTGTCGGTAAAGATTGATAAACAAGAAGCCAAAAAAACAGATGCGCTGACGACGGAGTTGAAGAAAGGTTTTGAGTGGACTCGGTCGCACTCTCAGATTGTGGCGATTTTAATCCTTTCTTTTTTGGTGATTGGCGGAGCAACGGCGGCCTACACTTTCAGTCAAGACAAAAAAGAAGCGGAGCTCCAGTCCGATTTTTTCGTCGCTGAAAAAGCATTTTTGGAAAAAAGAGCAAGTCTTGAAATGGCGGAAAATCCACCCCCGCCAGGTCAGGAAACGCCTGCAATCAAGCCGCAAAAATCGACGGGTGACCTGGGTCAAGACTATGGATCCACTCTGCAACCTCTGCAAAGTCTTTTGGACAAATCTCCCCAGTCAAAAGCTGCTAAAATGTCCGCACTCTATTTGGCGGAAGCTCATTTAAGCTACAAGAAACCCACAGAAGCAGTGGGTTTCTTGAAGAAAGTGAATTCCTCGTCAAAAGATCTTTTGAGTGGTTTGGTGAAGTATCAGCTAGGAACAGCACTCGCTGACTCTCAGAATTGTGCTGAAGCGGTCCAGACTTGGGCGCAAGTTATTGCGAGCAAGGAGAGTTCATTCTTGCATCCGCAAGCAAAGTTAAAGCAGGCTCTTTGCTATGAAGCTATGGGAGACAAAGCTCAAGCCCAAAAGATCCTTCAAGAGGTCTCCAACCTCAAAGACAGTCAACTCGCTGAAACAGCAACCAAGTATTTACGGCTCGTGCAATAGTGGTATTGGAGGGCGTTTTGGGAAAACTGGGTCTACTTGCCATTTTGTTCTGTCTCACAGCGTGCTCCACCCTTGAAAAAGCGAGGGATCGGTATTTCTCGGGTGGAAAAAGAGAGTTTCATGTTTCTAAACTTTGGGCCAGACAAACCCTCGAAGAAGACAATCTCAAGTTTAGAAAAATCAACCGTTTTCAGCCGCTGGCTTATAAAAACCTTTTGATTCAAGGGAATGCGATCGATGGACTTGTCGCTTTTGATCGAGATTCAGGTCGATTGGTTTGGAGAAAAACCATTCCTTTAGGAGTCGAGTCCTCAGGAACACTGATCAACGACCGTCTTTTTGTGGGCGGCAACGATGGCCAGTATTATTCACTGGATGCAGACGATGGAACTGTCGTTTGGACTTTCCCTATCAGGATTGAAGCGCTCTCACAGCCGTTGCTAGATAACGGAGTTCTTTATTTTCTGACCGGGAATAATTCACTCTACGCTATTGACGCTTCGACAGGGAAACAACTCTGGCAATATTCACGACAGGATACTACTCAGTTAACAGTTCGAGGAGGCTCTCGCCCAGTCCTTAAAAATGGGACTTTGTTCGTCGGCTTTAGCGATGGGGCTTTTGTGGCAGTTCTTGCCTCCAACGGTGCCATTAAATGGGAAAAACAGCTCTCAAAGAACAAAAAGTTCCGAGATATTGATTCAGATCCTGTGATCGATGGGGATTTTATCTATATTGGTGGATTTGATGACCAAACTTATGCTCTTCGTACGGCCACGGGAGATATCGTTTGGTCCGCAAAAGCGGGGGTTTACGGTCAAATCCTCATGAACGGAGATCATCTTTATGTTGCGTCCACTGATTCTAAAGTTCACAAACTCAAGAAAGACTCTGGAGACACAGTTTGGACCTACTCTTTGAAAGAAGGAGTTGCCTCATTAGGTGGATTCTTACCAGGAATTCTTGTGTTGGGTGGATCTTCAGATCATTTGTATTTTGTCGATGTGCAGAGCGGTCGACTCATTAACAAGTACACTCCTGGCCGTGGTATTTTCTCTTCTCCGTTAGTGGATGAGAAGCGAGGCCAAGTGGCCTTTATTTCGGGCGAAGGAAATTTGTATCTCATGAGTGCCCAGTGGTCTTTGCAAAAACATGTTCATTATTTGAGGTAATAGAATGAAAAAAACATTCTGCTTAATATTGAGTCTCGCTCTAATGTCCTGTGCTCAGGGAAACTGTCGTAGTCAGAGGCTCAAGGACTCTGCCGCACAGAATCCAGCAGAAGTGGAAGCCACTGTTCCTCAAGCTGTTGTGGCGCAAGGGGATCGGGTCAGAGTTTTCAAATACGATGGCTCAAAGCAGTGTAATATGGGCGAGGTCATTCCCCTCGATAAGATGAAACAAGAACTCAAAGATATCCAAGTTTTCAAAGCAGAAAGTAAGGCTGACGGTTTGATGCATCTTGCAGTGTGCGGTGGATCCACTGGACGAGCCCATGTCTTTGAAATCAAGAAAACTCAGCTTGAAGCTGCCAAAAAGCTCGGTTTCCGGGAATGGACATTTGATTAATCTCTAAAATTTGGCTGACTCTTTGCTCTGTTATACCCTCGGAAACGAGGGATGTAAATCATGGGTAGAAGCTTTAATGGGGCTACTGTTTACCTGACCTTTTTGGTCGCTTTGTCTATTTCTTGGTCACAAGCCAATGCTGCTGAATCGGGTCAGCAAGTCCTTTCTATTCCCCTAGGAAAAGCGTCTGATAACTTCAAAAGACCTGCCCAGGATTTAGTTCGAGATGGTCGATTGCTCGATATTGGTGAGCTCACTCGGATGGCTAGGAACGGCGAAGACCTCAGTCTTTTGAATCCTGAAGAGAATAAGTTTTGGCAAAACAAAAGCTACTCATTTCGCGAAAACAATGAAGTTTTCCCTGCGTCAGCAGATGGCGTCGAATTTCTCGGATTTGATGCTGGAGATAATTTTACTTCGTTCTCCAGAGTGAAAGATGCTAATGGAAACTTCTTTAGACTCGGTCTTTCAAGGTTCTCTCAAAGCATGATGATGCGAGCTGCGCTTTTGCGGAAGCTGGGGTACTATGTTCCGAGCCCCAAGCTTTACAAGACTTTGAAAGTCAGCTTCATCAATACCGAGGTCATGAATCTATTTATTACAGAAGCTGAATCCCAAACAGGAACTGATTTCACTGATCGGGGATGGATCGCTGAGAAAAACACTCAGAAAAGCTATTTGATTTTGAGAATCGCAACTTTGGAGAAGTACGATCAAGACTATTTCGATATCATGTGGGGATTACCCCCTAATCCTGCTTTTAATACTTCACTGGTGCAAAGATTTTCTAGAAATAGGGCTTATCGAGCCTTAATCGTGCCTTTTAAACTCGCCGATGTTCCTGAAAGTATTAATCGCTATTCCCCAAGAATGGTTTCAATCAATACTGGCTATGCACTGATTAGTTACTATTTGGCTGAGAGTTTCTCTGCAGCAGAGTCTTCAGATCTTCGCTGGATTTTACGAAGACTTTCAGCTTTAACTGAAAAAGACTATCAGCAAATCGTCCAAGAAGCGCAATATCCCCCAGAGCTGGAAAGTCTAGTGACCGCAAAAATGATTGAAGGAGCGAGGTCTTTCTTTTCTGCATTTGGGATCGCGAATTCACTCTCAAAGCAGAACTTAAGAATAAGTTCCTCGTCCGGACTGGTTAAAGACGGGAAAGTTACACAAGAAAGAGCTCCTGGTTATCCTCAGAGGTTCGCGCATGGAGATCGAAGCTCACCCTATCAAGATGGAGATCTCACCAGATATTTAGGCGTGGATTTAAGAAGCAGTGTGATTTCAACAGCTGCCTCAAAGCTCAATGAAAAGCTACAACTCTTACAGTCCACTGATTATATTAATGATCTTCAAACAAAACGAATCCAAGATCAGATCCGACATGTCCGCACCAACCCACAAAGTCCTTACGATCCAAAAGTGATTTCCTGGGGTGGTCCCATTGCAGGGTTCAACGTGAATGCAGGCAGATATATCTCTACAGGGACCTATTCAGGTTCCACAGCTCCTGTTCAGTTGATTGATACGATCAGCGTGAGCGCAGGCATTGGATACTTCCAAAGTCTTGATGGCTTTGAAAAGTACATTCCAACCGCAGGAGCGAATCTTAGCTACAACCGAGATTTCACCCATGTTCGTCCGATTTTGACAATTAAAGAAGGAACCAAAGAACCCTGGAAAAATGTTTTAGTTCCTCGCTTTATGTCTCAGCTGTCTCAAGTCCTCGACGAATCCACAGTCAAAGGTGAAAATGGAATCGAGCAAAAATCCGTGGATCAATTCCTCAACGAAATGCGGGATGGTGAACTTTTCACAGTCACGGATTCTGTGGCTCTGACGGCCTACTTGCAAACATCGAGCGGTTTAGACCGTCTTTTTGGCTTGCAACCCATGAACTTTATCAACTCAATCACTTTGGGTGCTGATTCCCAGAGAGTGATCACACGACAAGTGTCTTTTCACCGCGTGATCAATGGAAGTTTCAACGGTGTCCATGTCTACATTCGAGATTTAAGAAATAAAGGACTCGGTCTTGAACTGAACACAACTTATTACCTCAATCTCCTGAAAATCAGAGCTCAATCCACAGAGCAAGATATCCGATCCGAGGGTTTTATCATCGATTACAACCCAGCCCTCAGTGCAGAAGTCACTGACGACACGGAAATAGGGAAGAAGCTATCCCAAGTCAGAGACAATCTCAGAATCAGCTTACGAAACATTTTTAAAAACAATGACACGGAACTTCTGGAGAGCAAGTTTAAGTTCCAAAAATTCAATGTGAAACATAATATTTTAGGCGATAAAATTTCCTTCCATTTCCTTATCTGGAAATTTGAGAAGTTTCATGAATCCCACCTCCTGAAAATTCACTTTCCCTTAAGTGAAGCAAGGCCAGACCTAAAACCCGAAGACTCCGAAGTCACTCTGTTCAGAACTCGAAAAGGGGAGCTGTTTGGAAGAGATTGGCTCACTCTTGGCTTTGATTCTTTGGAAGCTTGGATCAGAAACAACCAAAAAGATTTGTCTCTTTCACGCTCTTTTGGTGATAATCCAGCCAATGTCCCCACAGGACGAGCCAAGTGGAGGCTGATCACCACAGAATCAGATCTGTCAAAGAATATCGAAACTTCACCGTCAGTCGGAATTATTCAGCATGTTTGGGGCGGATGGAGTCTTTCGAAAGAGCGCTTTTTCAAAGTAGTTTCTGAAATCACCAATCAGTTTCAAGAAACAGGAATTGATGGCTCGCAGCTCATTCATCCCAATGATTTCCTCAACATGAAGTCCTTGGATTTTTACCGAGTAACAGCCAACCTTTCGATCCTCGACTCTGGCCTGGAAAAGCTGAGAGATCTCCTTTTACAACCGCAAATGACAGAACTGAATCCACAACAAAGTAAGTATGCCCTCGAACGACTTGTTCAAAAATGGAAGGGAAAAAATTCTTCAAGACCCAGGTACATGAACGATCAAGAACTGTTTCAACAAATGCTTTCAATGTTAGGAAACGGGGATCTCAAAAAAGGAAAATCTATCTATGAGGAACAGTGTTTTATAGAGCGCCGACGCAAAGCAGGCTCGCGCGGCAGTATGGACATTGAAGGCAAGGACAGCTTTAAAGGAAATGAGTACCATTGCCTCACAGGTTGGATGCGACGACTGATCTCATTAGCTCATAAATATCCTGTAGAAAATGGACTTGTGGATAAGAAAAAAGAAACTCAGTGGTACACCGAAGTCTTAAGTCTTCTCGATGAAGTGATTCCGACAGCTTCTCTCCTTAAATTCTTGGACGAAAAAGATTATGTCTTCCTCGTGAGAGTGAATGGGTTTAGATCTGGGGACGAAGACGGAGACCTCGAGTATTTTTCAAATACGCTGGGCGATCCACGCAGAAACTTTGAAGAAGCGGGCGGCCTTGTGAATCTTTATATACGCAAAACAGGACTCATGCCCACCGAGCTTGAAAGAACCAGCGGAGGCTTCCAATGAGATCCTTGATCGCTTTTATTACTCTCAGTGTTCCATTTATAGTATTTGCTCAAAGTCGTGAGCCGGAGTTTTTTTATTTACAATGGGGACTTCGCAACCAAGGTCTTGAACAAACCATCGATATCGAACCCGTCAAAGTTTATAAAATTCCTGGAGTCGCTGGGCAAGATACGAGGTGGGTGAAAACCTCAGAGCAGAAAAAAAAGATTATTGTTGCCGTCCTCGACACCGGAATTGACAAATCCCATCCTGCCTTCATCGATCGCCTCGTCAGAAAAGAAAGTGAATGCCGTGCTTTAGAAAAGTTTCTTCAATGCGTGGATAATGATCCCGAGAAAAGACCAGATTGTGAAGCCAAATGGTTCGACCTCAAAAATCCAGAAGTGGATTTGGATAAAAATGGATATCCCCTCGACTGTGAAGGCTGGTCTACTTTAGGAAAAGTGAATCGTGCCGGAATATTGGGGAGGCCTGATTTTGGAGATGATCACAGTCACGGCACCCATGTGGCAGGAATTATTGCTGCAAATCCCATCAGCGGAATTCAAGGGATGGCCACCAATGCTTTGATCTTACCAGTCCAAGTACTCGGCAATGCCCCCAAAGAACCTATTAAACCCTTGTCCTTAGACCTGTCCCCTACCGAGAAGGGGAAGCCTGCAATCAAAGGCCTTGCGGATAGTGTGGCTCGAGGAGTCCTTTACGCGATCAATAGCGGAGCACAAGTGATTAACTTTAGTATGGGCTGGCCCGAGAGTGCAGACTCAGGATATCTTCAAGAAGTGATAGCTGAAGCTCAAAAACGGGGAGTCATCATTGTTTCTTCTGCGGGAAATGACTCCACAGGAGCTCTCTTAAGGCCCTGCTCTTATTCAGGGGTGATCTGTGTTGCCGCCCATGGTCCCGATGGTGGCTTCTCACACTTCACAAACTATGGATCGGGTGTTGATATCGCAGCTCCTGGCACAAATATTCTCTCAGCCTGGCCCCAAGACCGAAGACCACAAAGATTTAAAAAATCATTGGGATTTGAATACTTGAGCGGCACATCTCAAGCAGCGCCTTTTGTTTCAGGTGCGGCTGCAGAACTTCTTGCTCAAGGAGTTCCACCCAGCGAAATTTACCAACGCCTCACGAGCACTGCTCGAAGTTTACTGCCGAATAAACCGGTCTTGGTGGGAGCCGCCAATGCCTTAAGGCCAGACCTGAGTCTGAATCAAAGTCCCGTAGAGAAGAAGCAAATCCTCATGGGCGCTTTGGACTTCAAAGCTGCGCTGAAGGGAAATTCCCTAAAGCCTGTCATCACTTTGCAAAACAAATTCAAAAATGAAATC
>JAJTIC010000018.1 GCA_021300175.1 Pseudomonadota bacterium | reverse complement strand
TTTTGTGATTACGAAAGGAAAACACCATGAAATTGATCGTTGCTGCTGCTGTTATCGCATTGGCTTTCACAACTGGCTTCACATGCTCTAAGAACACACCTGCTGAAGCTCCTGCTACAACTGAGACGACTGTTGCTCCAGTTGACCCTGCTGCTCCTGCTGCAGAAGGTACGACAACTGAGACGACTGTTGCTCCTGCAACTAACTAGTTTTCGCTATTTTGTTCTTAGCTAAGAGCAATGCCAAAGGCCTGAGTGAACCTCAGGCCTTTTTGTTTTTTGCCACCTGTGGTTAATTATTCACACCTATTTTTGGTAATTTTGAGTCATTTCCATAATTTAGCCTTGTCTTTTGCTGGACACTGAACCGAAACATTGGTCTCATTGTAGGTGAGTTCAAAAGCGGATTTACAGAAAGGATTTTCAGCGTGGAAGCACTTGAATTTTTCGGAATGTTTTTGAGTTCGCCAGGGCTCTATGCCTTGGTGACTTTACTCACCGTTGTTGTGGTGGGATTTTTTGGAAGCCCCATGTGGCTTTGGACACTGGCTGTGGCCACATTGCTCATCGGTTGGGGCGTGCCTCAAGCTGTGGTGATCGCGGTGGTGGCCGTGATGGCGATTTTTGTGGTCGTGCCTGTTCGAAGAGCTTTGATCTCAAGTCAGGTCATGAAACTCATGAAGTCTTTTTTACCAAAAATTTCTGAAACGGAGCGTGTGGCTCTCGAAGCGGGTGTGGTTTGGGTTGAGAAGGACCTTTTTTCTGGAAAACCCGATTTTCGAAAGCTTTTAGCTGAGCCTTATCCCAAACTCACTCCAGAAGAAAAAGCATTCATGGATAACCAAGTAGAAAAGCTCTGCTCGATGCTGGATTCTTGGAAGATTTGGAAAACTCGCGAGATGGAGCAGCACATTTGGGATTACATGAAGAAAGAAAAGTTCTTTGGAATGATCATCCCCAAAGAATATGGTGGTCTAGAGTTTTCAGCTTTGGCGAATTCTCATGTAGTGATGAAGCTCGCGAGTCGCTGTTTGCCAGCTTGTATCACCGTGATGGTTCCAAACTCTTTGGGACCCGCAGAGCTTTTGATCCACTACGGAACAGAGGAGCAGAAGAAAAATTTACTGCCAAAACTGGCTGATGGTCGCGAGATCCCTTGCTTTGGACTGACTGAGCCTTTGGCGGGATCTGATGCAGGATCTATTACTTCATCGGGTGTGTTGTTTAAAAAAGATGGAAAACTTTGGATTCGGCTGAATTGGAACAAGCGCTGGATCACTTTAGCCGCTGTTTCAACGACGATTGGACTCGCCTTCCGATTGCGCGATCCTGAGAATCTCTTAGGTAAAGGCGAGGACATCGGGATCACTTGTGCTTTGATTCCATCAACAACAAAAGGTGTTGTGATTGGAAAACGCCATGATCCTTTGGGCGTTCCATTCTATAACTGTCCAACACAAGGAGTGGATGTTGAGATCCCAGCTGACTTTGTCGTGGGTGGGGAGTCTGGCTTTGGAATTGGTTGGTCTATGCTGATGGACTGCTTGAGTGCGGGTCGTGGGATTTCTTTGCCAGCACAAGCAACGGGTGGCGCAAAGCTCATCGCCCTGGTCACCTCAGCTCATGGTGTCGTTCGTCAACAATTTGGTGTCTCGATAGGAAGATTTGAAGGGGTTGAAGAGCCTCTTTCAAGGATTGCAGGATATACTTACGCGCTGGAAGCGGCTAGATCCTACACACTGGGTGCTTTAGATCAAGGAATTAAGCCCCCTGTGATCACTGCGATGCTGAAGTACTACGCTACTGAATTGGGTCGAAAGACCATTAATGACGGGATGGATATCATGGGTGGTGCGGGGATCTCGATGGGACCTCGAAACTTGCTCGGTCAAATGTACATTGCAACTCCGATTGGGATCACTGTGGAAGGCGCCAACATCCTGACGAGAACTTTGATCGTTTTTGGCCAAGGGGCTTTGCGAGCCCATCCTTTTGCTTTCCAAGAGGTGAAAGCTGTGGATAACAATGACCTTAAAGGTTTCGACGCAGCTTTCTTTGGTCATATTGGACATGTGGTGAGAAACACTTTCCGCAGTATCGTGCTTTCTGTGACTCGTGGTTATGCCGCAAGCTCTGCAGGCACTGGCGAACTTTCACTTTATACCCGACGCCTGACTTGGGCCTCAGCGAGCTTTGCCATTCTTGCTGATGTGGCCATGGGCGCTTTGGGCGGAAGCCTCAAATTCCGTGAGAAAATCACGGGGCGTTTTGCTGACATATTGGCTTGGATGTATATCGGGACGGCGACGATTCGTCGTTGGGATGCTGAAGGTCGAAGACCTGAAGACCTCGCTTTTGCGAAATGGACTTTAAAGCACGCGCTGGTTGAGATCCAAAGTGGATTTGGCGGCATTTTTGATAATATGTTTGCGCTCACTCCCGAAGAAAAACGCAGGACGGGTCTCGTAAAAAGAGTTGGATTTGGCTTTGCTCACTGGTTTTTTAAGGAGATTTTGGGAGCCTGGTCACGCATTAACTCGATTGGTTCACAAGCCACCGATAATTTGCAGCACGCGATCTGTAACTCAGTGCTCACTCGTGGAGAGATGAGAAATCGATTGGTGGAAGGAATTTACATTCCTAAAGATCGCAACGAACAAATTGGCCGCTTGGAATATGCTATGGAAGTGGCTTTAAAGTCAGAAGCTGCTGAAGGCAAAATCCGCAAAGCGATCAAAGCGAAAGTTCTTCCCAAGAAGAAGATTGCTGATTTGCTGGATGATGCGAAATCGAAGAACATCATTACTGCTGAAGAGCATGCCATTGTGAAAGAATCTTCACAGGTCAGATACGATGCGATTCAAGTGGATGATTTCACTGAGCAAGAATTTTTGCACAACAAAGTTTAGAGTTCAGTTGAATCTTGATTGATCAAAGTGAAAGCCCTGGTGAAAGCCGGGGCTTTTTTTTAGGATCTGATCGCATCCAGTGGCGTGAGCTTTGAAGCCCGGTAAGCCGGGAACAGGGCTGACGCGATCACAATCAAGATGGTGAAGCCTAAGACTTTCACGAAGGGCCATATTGAGATCGTCGGATAAATGATGAGTGAGAGACTAAATTGATTGGCTTCAAAGCTTTCGCCCACAAAAGGGGAAAGATCGAAACCCATTTTCTGATGGTAGAGGACTGCAGCAAGTCCCAGGATAATGGCCGCCACCGATGAAAAGACACCCACAAGGACGCTCTCAAGGACAATCATCCAGCGAATTTGCCAAGGGCTCACGCCGACCGCCATCAAGATGCCAATTTCCCGAGTTCTTTCCATCACACTCATGAGCAGAGTGTTCACAAAGCCCAGAATAACGACCACTAAAAGAATCACAGAAACAAGATCCATGATCGCTTTGTTCACTTTCACCATGCGGGCGACGGTGGGGAGAGATTCTTCCCAAGTGGCCAAGAGATGATCCTCAGACAAAGTTTTCTTAATGGCGGAGGCCACTTCTTGTTGCTTTGAAATTTCAT
>JAJTIC010000101.1 GCA_021300175.1 Pseudomonadota bacterium | reverse complement strand
ATTTTTTCTTTCAAATATTTTTTGAGGAGCTCACGAGAAAAAGGGCGTTCAGGAATCAAAATCACATCGGCGTAAGCAGCAAGGCCCCCGCCCAAGGCAATCCAACCCGCTGTGCGCCCCATGGCCTCGACCAAAATAAATCTCCGATGAGTTTCTGCTGTGGCTCGCAGTGCTTGGACACTCTTGGCGACAACAGTGCAAGCTGTATCATATCCAAATGTGACATCCGTCCCAGAAAGATCGTTGTCGATGGTTTTGGGCACACCGATGACTTTGATTTGATCTTTGACGAAACTCAGGCCTTCAAAGGTTCCATCCCCACCCGCCGCAATGAGGCCATCTAGTTTCAAGTGTTTGTAACCTGAAACAAATTCCTGTTCTCGGCCTTTCACACGGCTTTTATTACTCGCTCCAAGGATAGAACCTGCTTGTTGATGCTGACCCCACACAGCATCTGCTGAAAGCGAAATGGCTTTTCGATCAAAGACGCCTTCAAAGCCATCTTGTATACCGACTATCTCAATGGGCTCACTGCGAAGGCTGCGTACCACGGCTTCAATAATGCCATTCAGTCCAGGGGCATCTCCCCCTCCGGTCATCAAACCAATTCTTTTTTTTTGAGCCGCGCTGGACATAAAACCTCACTTGGGGTTTATAGATTGAGCCATTAGTTTAAGCTGATTGAGTCGAGGGTGGGTAGATGAAAGTAATAAATTTATTGTTAATAGTTTTCGTTTTAGGTCTATCGGCTTGCACTTTTCATCACGAAAAAGGTACAGCAAAAAACCCTATCGCTGTGTCCTTGATTCCAGCCAAAGACACGCGCAGCCTTCTTGTGAGTGCTGAAGAGTTCACCCGCTGGATGGAGAAAGAAACCGGTTGGAAATTCGAAGTCTCTGTTCCTCACGCCTATGTGGCTGTCGTTGAAGCTTTGGGCTCAAGCCGAGCGGACATTGCATTTTTAAATACAACGGCCTATGTGATGGCGCACGAGAAATATCAAGTTGAAGCTCAGTTTATTTCCTTGGGAAAAGATGGTTCAACCACTTACCGTGGACAATTCATTGCTCGGAAAGATTCTTCAGTGAAGAAATTGGCAGATATTGCCGGAAAGAAAATAGCTTACGTGGATCCCACTTCGGCATCTGGCTATTTGCTACCCGCCTATCAGCTGAAGCAACTGGGAATTCAACCCAAAGAGAAAGTCTTCGCTGGAAAACATGATTCTGTGGTCATTATGGTTTACCAAAAGCAAGTGGATGTGGGGGCCACTTATCACGCACCGCCTGAAGATGGAGTCAACCAAGATGCGAGAAGACTCATCAGGACTCAGTTCCCGGATGTCGATGAAACGATTCAAATTCTTGATTTCACGATTCCATTTCCTAATGACGCAATTGTCTTTCGAAAAGGTCTTGATCCGGAAATGAAAAAGAAGCTCGCAGAAGCCATGCTCAAATGGACAAAAACTCCAGAAGGGGCCGTGACCCTCAAAGCTCTCAACAACAGCACCGGCATCAAACCTGTGCAGGGTTCTGACTACGAAGATGCCCGTAAACTCCTCCAAGTCATGAAATCCGAACTCCTCTAGCGGGCTCTCTCTCAGGGTATCGGTCACATGAGCTCAGAACTCCGAGAGCTTCCATCTCATTTATCTGAATATATTTTTTAACTGCAATATAGTCGTTCTCGCCCACGACCCAGCGAGTGTAAGGCCTCTGAGTCCAAAGTTTGATCGGTGCTTTTCGCTGGGCCCTTTTTCTCCTTTGAGGGGTATCGGTCACCAATCCCGCCCTTAAGAGTGACTGAGCGACTTGCCCAGGGAAAACTCGCAGAAAGGCGATCATGTTTTCTTCAACGTAACAGCGAAGAAGCAGATGAACATGTGTGTGCTGGACAGAAATTTCATCAATCTGAATAAAAAATTGGACAGCATACTTCCAGAGCTGAAATCTGAGCAAGTCCCCCACTGGATTCCGCCTTAGAGATGACTGAGGGAGCTTCATGGGATCTGCCTTAAAAATGCAATGAAGATAGTGCTCCACTGTGATGGGGCGCTCTCCTCGACCAGACCGACGAGATCGGAACCTCCCGCCAAATTCGTGACCGATACCCGGTTGCAAAACCTTATTAGAATCAAATTTATCGAACATAGAACCTCCTTAGTGACCGATACTGCAAGGAGGGGCGGCGAAGTTTTAGACGGAGGGAGTAAAAAAGTGGTGACAAATCTTGCTTAGCGGAAGTGGCCTCATGAAATGGTAAACAGAGGCATGAGAAAGAGCTTTCCCTTGCTTGGCATTTTTTCTTTCCTTCTTTTAGGGACCGTGGCTTGTACATCCCCTGATGACTACAGTCCCGCAATTCAAGCCGAAGGCTATTCAATCTACACCGAAGAACAAAAACAGAAGATTTTAGATATGAATCAGCTTTCACTCAAGGAACGACAAGAAATCTTGATCAGTCTGAGTTCGGCGATGAAAAATTCCTACATAGGTTATGACTTGAAAAAGGACCTCATTGGACAGAACATAGGTCCAATCATTGACTCCTGCCTTTCAGCAGAAGCTCAAATTCCAACACCTTCATCGACCTTTGACTTTTTTGATCGCTTGAAGGTCTGCGTGGGCAAAATGAAAGACGGCCATCTAAACCTTCGAAAAATTGTGAGACCTGCTATCGTCACTACAGCTCTAGCGAGCCTTGCGATGACTCAAGATGGTGTGGTTCTCCATGAGGTCCGCCCCAATCTGTTGAGCGAGTTTCAGCGGATGGGCTGGCTCTCTTCAAAAGAAGTGTCGCTCTTAACCTCAGGTGTGAAAGTCTTAGAAATTGACGACCAGCCCGCGCTCACAGCTGTCAAAGAATTCGGGAAGAGAATCAGCTCATCTTCAGAAAAAGCTAATCTCACAGAAGCTGCTGAAGACTTTTTCTTGAGAACTTCTCACTATCCTCAAAAGACCACCATCAAACTCAAGGTTGAAACTAGCACTGGCTCTACACAAATGATGGAGCTTCCTTGGGTATTCTATTCTCCGAAGAAAGGGGATTTTCTGGAATCTCCGCTGGCGCTGGGGAAGAAAGGAATTCCCCACTTAGAATCCTCAGGCTTGAGCCAGCTCCCGTCGCGCCAAGGAACCAAAGTGGATGAGCCCGTCTTTTCTCTGCAGCTGAGAGAGGACTATTTAAATCTAGAAGAGGACCCCGTTCTGACGACGGGCGAAGCTGAAATCTTTGGAAAGAAAGTGTGCTATTTGCAAATTCGCAGTTTCGATGTGGACGAGAGCCAGGGCATTGACTCAGCCATTGTGAGAAGCTCAGACTCCGCTGAAGGTTCAATGCTTACCACTGTAGAAAACTTCCTGGCTCGCTGCCAATCCACTACGGAAGCCCTGATTTTAGACCTCAGAAATAATACTGGTGGCGACAGTAACTTAGCGGAAAAAATTGGGCTCCTCATCGAGAATCCTTTATCTCAACTCCCTGCAAGAGCTTCAGCTTTGAGACTCACACGGGGAAATCTCAGCTTTTTCCAAAGCTTTCTCGACATCGAAGAAATTGATCAAGTTCGCCAGAAGTATCTTCTTGAGTCTTTGGTGGTACAAGATAAAGAGACTCTGACCCCCTGGATTGCCATCCAGAATCTTTCCCCCAGCCGAGGAACTTTTCAAAAGCCTATTCTCACTTTAATTTCTGAAAAATGCATTTCTGCCTGTGAAATGATGGTGAATCGATTGCAAATTCAATCCAGGGGAATCCTTGCCGGGACCCCCACTCATGGCACTGGCTTCGGTTTTTCTTGGGCAGGTGTGAGTGATACACTGTGGAGAGACTCGATGAATCTTTTTTCAATGAGAATTCCAAATCATGCGTTTCAGAGTATTCTTGTGGACTCTTCCAAGTCCGAACCGCTCAAAGAAAGAGCGGCTCAATTCGTCGTTTTTAAGTCAGATGACCTCATGGAAAATCGCCCTAGAAAACCAGATATTGTCGTCGAGTACTCAGCTCTTGATTTTAAAAATGGGCTTTCCGCTTATCGATCTCAAATCGAGAGAATCCTTGGAGAAAGAGTTCTCCCGCCAAATCCCTAGCTCTGATTTTCAAGTTTCTTTTTGTAGAAATTTTTCAGAGAGTCGATCTCTTTGATATGCTTTTCTTCATTGGCCGTCAGACGAGTTTTATGATGTTCGCGTAACTTTTCTGTTTCTGCTTCGGCAGCTTCCCGGATTTGAGTGAGCTCTTTGGAATGTGCCGATTTAAGGTTGCTCAGCTGTTCTGAATTCTGCTGACGAAGTTCTTGTTCCCGTTGAAGATAGAACTCTTTGAGTCTCGAAACTTCATCCTGCTTGCTGGCTCCCACTTTACTCATAGAATTAGTTTAATCCATGCCTTTTGCCATCCAAAACTGTTGTTTAAAAACCCGCCTGAAGACTGGCATTTTCATCTCATTTTCAACAACACTCAGCGGTGGCTTTTAGGCCCGAGATGCCCTATTCCCAAGGACATTATTGCAAGGAGACTTCCCTATGTACTTCAATCTATGCACTTTGGTCCTGAAGATCGCAATTCTAACGTTGAGTTTCCCCCTGGCATTGCCAGCGCAAACAAGTCCCCAGACTCTTCTCATTTACACTTCTCAGAAAGAGGAGTTCGTAAAGCCCATCTTTGATCGCTTCAGTCAAGAAACGGGTATTAAGATTGATTTCATCTCTGACAAGGGGCCCGTGCTGATTGAACGCCTAAAATCGGAAGGCAAAAATACAAGAGCAGACCTTCTTTTGACTGTGGACGCAGGCAATTTGTGGTTTGCACAGTCTCAAGGGCTGTTTCAGCCAATCCAGTCGGCTGCACTTGAGAAAAATATTCCCACCCAGTTTCGTGATCCACAAAATCATTGGTTCGGCTTTACACAACGAGCCCGTACTATTCTTTACAATTCAAACAAGGTAAAACCCGAACAATTATCTACCTACGAAGCCTTAGCCGACAGTCAGTGGAAAGGCCGACTTTGCCTTAGAACATCAAAGAATGTCTACAACCAGTCGTTAGTGGCCGTGATGCTGGGCCAGCAGCCCGAATCGCAGGTCGCAGCTACTGTGAAAGGTTGGGTTTCCAATTTAGCTGCCGAGCCCTTTGCGGATGATACAAAAATGATTGAAGCGATCATTGCTGGCCAGTGTGATGTGGGCATTGCTAATCACTATTACCTCGCTCGAATGATAAAAGCCAAGGGCCCTCAGCCTGTGGGTGTGTTCTGGGCCAACCAAAAAACAAGTGGGGTGCATGTCAATATTTTTGGGGCTGGCGTTGTCAAAGCTTCTCCAAAAGCCAAGTCAGCCACGCTGTTTTTAGAGTGGCTCGCCAGCGATCGAGGCCAAACAACTTTAGCAGAGAATAACTTGGAGTTTCCAATCCGACCGAAGATTGCTGTCTCCAAAATCATTGAGCCGTGGGGAAATTTTAAAGCAGATCGAACAGCTTTAATCAGAGTCGGAGAACTGCAAAGCAAAGCAGTACAACTGATGGACAAGGTGGGCTATCGCTAAATGCCCCTCCGAGGAATAAAGATTTTTTTGATCCTTCTCTTTTGGCTCCCACTGGGGAGCCTTTTCCTTTTCGAGAAGGCCATTCCTGAGGACGTCAAAAACCACGTGCTACAACTGACTTTTCCAGAAGCACTCAAAGAAACCTTCTTACTTCTTGCTGTGCTCACAGGACTTTGTTTTACATTTGGATTTTTCTTTCTTCTGTTTTTAAAAAATCTCTCGAGCAGGGGACGACTGATTGCTCTTTTGATGGCTCTCCTTCCTTTGGCGTGGCCCAGCCTAAATCTTGCTTTTCTTTTGCGATCAGCTCTCAGCTACACTGGCCCCATCCCCACATTTTTGCGTTCCTTGGGATTGACTTGGGCAGAGGCTCCTCCCCTTTGGGGAACAAGTTTCACCCTCTTTCTCAACCTTTTTCCCTATGTGGTCATGAGCTGCTTTCTTGCTTTGAGAACCAAAGAAAAGAGCTGGGATTTCGCGGCCACTCACTTTCGCTTGAGCAATGCTTTTCTCATTAGAAAATTTATTTTCCCAACGAGCCTCCCTTATTTAGGTGCCGGTACCTTGGCTGTGCTGTTTGAAGCTTTGAGTGATTTTGGAGCTTCTTCAACTTGGAATCTCAGCACTTTGTCGACAACACTGGTGAGAACTTGGTTTTCACTGTTTTCGCTGGAAGCCGCTAAACTATTTGCTTTCGGACTCATGGTGGTGTCAGTTTCTATTTTCGCTGCCGAGAAGCTCTTTCCCATCAAATCAGAAAAATCTCAGTTCCCACTAATGGAGAAAAGAAAACTTCCCCCCTTCTTCACTTGGCTCGGAGCATTTCTCACGCTGATGATCTGTACCTTTGGATTCTTGCTTCCGCTGTTAGAGCTTTTGCGATTAGCTGACTGGAGCCGATGGGATACTTTCATGATCCCCACCATCAACACGATGGCTTGGACCCTCTTGTTTTCAGTCTTGGTGGCCACACTGTCTCTTGGACAACAGATCCTTTCCCATCTAAGCCCGAGAGATCCCTTCGAAGCCCCCCTGCAAACCTTGAAATGGGGTTATGCTCTTCCAGGGACTCTCTTGGCCGTCTCGGCGTTGCCCGTCCTGACTCTTTTGAGAAATTCATGGAACTGGCCCGAGACTGTGGTTTTTGGAACGGGGCTTGTGTGGTTTTACTGGGTCAAATTCAATTTTCTCTCTTCGCGGTATCTTGAAAATCACTTTCGCTCTCTGACAGAAAACCAGAAACTGTTGGTCCAAGAGACGAGCCCTCTTCCAACTCTCACAAGGTGGTGGATCATGCTCGGCTGGGCAAAGAGTTTTTACTTTCCCATTGTCGGTATTCTCTTGGTGGATATTTCTAAAGAGCTTCCACTGATATTGATGCTAAGACCAGCTGGCTTTCACAACCTGATGACTCGCTCTTATGATTTCATCTCCGAAGGATTCTGGAATCTTGCCGCTCTTCCTTCATTGATTCTTTTGGGCTTTGGATTGTTGGGAATTTTTTTTGTGCTGATCTCCTTACGAAGGAATTCTTATGATACAAATTCGTGACCTTAAATTCTCTTATGAACAGGATCAAAAACTGATTGAAGATTTCAATCTGACTTTGAAACCTCTGCAATGTGTGGCCCTGCTTGGTCCTTCAGGGTCTGGGAAATCATCGCTCCTAAAATTGCTTGCAGGTTTTCTTAAGCCAAACGAAGGAGCTCTTGCGTTCACTTCGAGCAATTCTTTACATGATCCCAAAAATAATTCATTTCTCTTTCAAGACTACGGACTCTTCCCTCATCTGAGCGTTGAGGAAAATATCTTGCTTTCCCAACGGGGTGAGCGGAAAAATCTGAGCGAGTCGCAGCTGACAGATCTTGAGAAAATTTACCAAAACTTGGAGCTTGGGAACCTCAAGGAAAGATCTCCTCAAGAGCTTTCGGGGGGCCAGCAGCAACGAGTGGCATTGGCCAGGTGCCTCATGAGCCCTGCTCAGTTGCAACTTTGGGATGAGCCTTTTTCTGCATTAGATACTCGCCTCCGGCAGAAGATTTTGCTCTTCCTGAAAAGCTGGAGACAGGAGAAACAGCTCACAGTGATCTTTGTGACCCATGACATCAAAGATGCTGTGCAGTTTGCCGAACGAGTTTTGTACTTTGATAACTCACAGATTACTTTTGACGGTCCTCCAGAGTGTTTAAGAGAGTTTTTGGATGCATTGATCCACTAAAGCCCTAGAGCTGAGGCATTGGCAGGATTTTGCAAAATCATTCATATTTGAAGTTGCTCTTTTAGATTCAAAGAAAAAGGTACTTACTCCTTTGAACCTTATTGTTTATGCGAGATCAAAGAGCAAAAATTCTGACGTAGGCGCTGCTTCTATATTGAGGACCTCTTCTTTCGAAATCGCAGCACCATCTGACTTTTGTAAAACAGTGCCGTTGACTTTGATGGAACCTTCGACCATCTGAATCCAAGCATGACGAGTTTGTCCCAACTCATACTTGATTGTTGCACCTGTAGCGCACTTCCCAACCCAAATTTTGGCATCTTGGTGCAACTTCATTGATCCATTTTCACCTCGGGGACCCGCGAGTAAAACTAGCTCATCAGCCTTCATCTCTGTTTCAAAATTCTTTTCACCGTAGCTCGGTGGCACTCCATACTCACTGGGCTCAATCCAAATCTGAAAGAGACGGGTTGTTTCGGTAGCACTTGCATTGTACTCACTGTGACGAATGCCCGTCCCTGCTGACATCTTTTGAATCATTCCCGGCTTGATCTGTGCTCGGTTTCCAAGAGTATCTCGATGCTCCAGCACTCCTTGGGTGACATAAGTCACGATCTCCATATCGCGATGACCATGCGTGGGGAACCCTCCCCCGGCCGCAATAGAGTCTTCATTGATGACCCTGAGTGAACGGAATCCCATAAATCTTGGATCATAATAATCGGCGAACGAAAATGTATGGCTTGTTTTTAGCCAGCCATGGTCCGCCGACCCTCTGTCAGAAGCTCGACGAAGCTGAATCATAAAGACCTCCAGAAAGTGATTACTTAATTTCTAAAACAGGTTTGAATTTTTCCCAGACACCGACCGCTGCCAAAATCTGAAGAACGACAATAGCGATCGCCATTGCTGAATCTGCAGGTGTATAAACAACGTGAAACAAAAAGATGTTCACGACGATCGGCGACAACACGAGGAGAGCTAATGGTACAAATAAACCTGTGAGCAAAGCGATCCCTGCAAGAATTTCAAGTCCTTTAACGACAGGAAACATGTAAGAGACACCAAAAAGTCCTCCAATAGCTTTGCCAGCTTCTTCGGCCATGGGGGGCATCGGCAAAAATTGCAAAAACCCATTGAGTCCAAACACAACAAAGATCAGACCCAGCAAAAGTCTCGCGCCTAAAGTGATTTTCTGTTCCATCTCTCTCCTCTTCTTTCTTGGGCTAGGCCCAGGTGTTTTCTGGGCAATGCCCATTTGGTTGATTTTCTGAGTATCGTCGAAAAATTATTAGTTGCATAGATAGAATTATATAGACAGATTGTTCCATATATAGAACAATCTAGATTCAGAACGATTTGGATGAGTGATGGATTTAAATCAGATTTCAGCTTTTATTGCTGTTGCCCAGGCTGGATCCTATAGCCAGGCAGCCCGACAGAGCGAAATCCCCAAATCCACTCTCTCGCGCCAAGTGTCTGAATTGGAAAAGCGACTCGGAGTGGTCCTCATCCAAAGATCCACGCGAAAGTTTCAGCTGACCCAGATGGGAAGGCTTTATTTTGAAGAATGTCGACGCCTTTTAAAGGATTTGGAAGAGCTCGAGAAACAAGCCCTGGCGATTCAGGATGAACCCCAGGGACTTGTTCGTTTCACAGCGCCCGCCGAAGTCGGCTCAAATTTACTGGCTCCTCTTTTTCTCGAGTTCAGCCGCAAGTTTCCTAAAATTGATCTTGATCTGGTATTCACAGACCGGGTTGTGAATATGATCGAAGAAAAATTTGATCTTGCACTCAGAACTTGGAACGTCGCTGACCCCAGCCTCAAAGCTAAAAAACTGGGCCCCGAAAAATTTGTCCTCACCTGTGCCCCCAGCTACTTTAAAAAAGGGCAAGGACTGAAGCACCCAAAAGAAATTCAAAATCATACAGTCATTGCTTTTTCTTCTCGAAAAGATCCTCATAGCTGGAAACTGACCAATGGAAAAGAAAGAGTCACTCTCAGTCTCCAGTGCAAGTATCTTGTCAACACCCTCAGTGTTTGCAAGCGCCTCACTCAAGAAGGGATGGGACTGAGCTTTCTTCCTTATTTTTTTGCAGAAGAAGACATTAAAACAGGTGCACTGATGCATGTTCTCCCCGATTGGAGTACGGAACCAACACAATTTGCACTCGTTTATCCCGATCAGAAATATGTCCCTGCGAAAACTCGAGTGCTGATCGATTTCCTCGGTGAAAAACTTAAGGAAAGGCTCTCTGAGTAACAGCCACTCCGCCACGACCATCTCGAGTCACAGCGATCACATAAGCCTTTCGACCTGAGGGCAGTGCGGAAGGTCCCGTGAACTGATTCACATCGCCACTCAATGTTCGAAAAAATTTCATTTCCCCATCAGAGATAAACCAAGTAGTTGTGATTTCCTCACTGCGAGCTCGAAAACTTCCGTCACTGAGCTGCTCAGAAAAGGATTCTGCTCCGACGCCGGCGATAGAAATAGACAAATTCACGGAAGAGTTTAACGGGTAACTGGTAAAAACACTTCCGTTAGAAAGGACTGACACTGAGCTGGGGTTTTGATTTTTCGGCGTTTTTGTTGAGACCACAATCCGACGAAAGCTCTTGACGGACCTTCCTAAGGAGTCTTGCAAGGAGTACGTGACAAGATAGCTCACTCCATTGAACTGCTCTTGGGCTGACTTTCCCGCAAAAATAACTCCACTGGCTGGCAAATTGACATTAAAAGAATCGGCGGCTCCCGTCCAATCATTCACAGAGCCCGGAGCCGTCAAAGACGCATTACTTGCAAGAACGACGGCTCCTGGAACTCCTTCACAAGTGGGCTCGGCACCAAAGCCAAGCCCCGGATCCACACAACCTTGGGCTGAGTATTGAATACTT
>JAJTIC010000132.1 GCA_021300175.1 Pseudomonadota bacterium | reverse complement strand
GAGTAAACACAATCCACTGACAAATCCACATGGTCAAAAGATCAGCTTCTGGAGCCAGCGACCCATGACCCGGTGGGTGCACTCGTTCAAAGATTTCTTGGGACTTAAAGACTATATTCAGATCAATAAGTTCGAAGGCCTGGGTTGGAGTCGCCAGGAGGCCGAGATGTTTGTACGCGGTCTTCGAGCTGAAAAAGAAAAACAACGATTCAGCACAGCGTGACCGATACCCCTGTCACTAAGATACCCCTGTCACTAAGATACCCCTGTCACTAATGCTCCTTGCCTCGAATCCTACAAAACCCCCGCCCCAACTAACCCACACATGAGGGAGTGGCTTAACCTGCAAAAATATTCTAGTACATGCGGAATATTTGCTTGCAGGACAGACCGCGGCGGGCAGACTTAAGCAGAGCTGGATCAATTGCAAGATTGCGTAAAGTTTCTAAGCGCAACCAAGATTTGTCGTCAAAAGCAGCAAATCCAATCGCGCGTTCAACCTCATTAGCCGTGGCTCTGTAACGAGCTTCAATCATTGAATCATACAAAACATAGTAAGTACGTGCAGAATCCAAAGTTCCATTCACGCTCGAGGTTCTTTTGCCAGCTCGCAATCGCGCAAACTCTTGCGCTAATGTAGCTTGAGCATCTTCAGCAAATAATGCTTGACGACCTGCCAGAGCCGAAAAAGATTCTACATTCAAAGACGACGACAAAAAATTTCTGTACTTTGTGGTCACTTCTGACACCCAGGGAACTTCCGTTCGCAAGCTTCGCGGAACATTCACATCCAAGCCTGTCACTCGACTGATCTCTTCAGCAAGCACTAAGTCCATTTGTCGGTAAAATTCTAATCTTCGAGCAGCATCACAGCCGAGCACTTTGCAAAACGAATAACCAAAAGTCTTCTTTATCATATCGTCATAAGCATCTTGGTCAAAACTCGCCCATTCCTTTTCACCCCAGTTTGCAGCTTGAGAAAACTTAAGATAAACGAAAGGTTTGAAAACTTTCTCAATGGCTTCAAGGCGAAAACCTTCGCGCTGGCGAACTTCCAAATCCACCCGAAAGGAGTCTAGATCCTTCACATACAATTTACCTGTTGGACGGTTGTTAGAATCCAACTCGAAATAAATATTTTGTTCGTGCAGCTCGCCTTTCAGACCTTTCTTGAACATCAAAAAAGCAGCCGTTCTTAAGACAGGACGTAAGATTTCAGCAGCTGCTTGATCCCGACTCATTTCTGGATTCAATCGGAGTTGCTCTTCTAAGAGTTCCAAGACCAAGGGGGGACGCTTCTGCCCGTTTTCTTCTCGGTGGCTCACCAAATAGTAGCCAGGCACATATTTGTTCCCCCTGGGATCCAAAAACTCATTGGGAATTTCGCGCACCATGGTCGCAGCCCCGCGAGGCATTGCCTGCAAACTCTCAGGTAAAAAATCAAGGTTGTAGCTTCTGAGCTCATCTCGAGTGATTTGAGAAAAAGCATCATTGACAAAGAAAGAGCGGTGAACTTTATGAGGCTGATTGATTTTCAAATCGCCGTTCACCTTCCAGTGCAAGCTCGTCTTCACTTGGAAGATTCGGCTTTCAGGACTTTCTAAGTTCCAAACATATATTGAACGAGGCGAACCTCCTAAGAAGCCAGCAAATTCATTGCGAACAATACCAAACTTTTTTATGTAATCTTGGTAAGATGAGGTCCTCGAAGGATGAATAAAGAACCGGTGATACTTCACGCCATCTTTTTCAAAGAACAGGATCTTTTGGATTTCCAGAGACAAGTTTTCACCCAAATGCAACTCACGCATTTCGCTCACTGGAACTGGGATATAGGGAACATAGAACACTTCCCCCCGGATCGGATCATAAGGTCCCAAAGGAGCTAAGTTGATTGCTCCACCAAAAGTAACAGGATCCTGAATTCGATCATTCGTATTTTCCCAGACAAAAAGATTCTGCAAACCCTGAGGCGCATCTTTAATTTCAATTTGATCAGGAATGACCTCAACAGCAAGTTCGCCCTCTTTTTGATGAACTTGAGGTTTCATCTTGCGGCCTTGCTCAGCCCTCAGAAGAGTGTCTTCCGGAGAAGCAATGGCAACTTGCCACAAAGCAAGTCCCATCAGAAACCAACGATTCGATTTTGAAGAAACTTTTCTCAACATCACCGTCACCTAGAATTGATTCTGGAGCGTGCTCATCACAACCCCTGCCCAGAACCTTCTTTTCTGTTCAGATTCGATTTTATGAGACCTCGAATTACAGTTTTTCCAAATCTGATCCAGCTCTCCCTCAAAAATAATGTTTCCGAGGACCAAAGAGGAATTGAAGACAAGGCTAACACAACGAAAAGTAAGGTCGATTTTGCTTTCATAGGAGCTCACTCAGAGCAACGAACACGCCGGCCCGAAGGCGCCCCCAAAGGGATAAAATAGCCAGAGGAACAAAGTGCCTGTCTAACCCTTAGACAATGCGCCCACCAAAGTCTTAGCCTTCGAGTTTCTCGACTTTGTCCAGGGCCGAGCGAACTTCCTCAGCCGCTTGAGCATCTGCAGGTACGGACTTGCGATCTAAAGTGAGGTGTACCTCACGAACATACTGAAATTCGAGGAGACTGTTGATCTTGTTTTTCATCGGTTCTCGCATGAAAACAAGCTGCTGCATCCAAGATGCATTCTTCACCCAGATGTACAGAACACCATTGCGATAGCCCACGGGCTCACTCACAGCAGCGATGGATGGGCCCACGAATTCGTCCCATTTTTTCCAAATTTTCCAGCGCAGAAACTGCAAAGACAAGGGATCCTTGCCTTTCACTAAAAGGGACTGTAACACGTCTAAACTTTGAGTCAGTTGAGATGATCTTTTTTTGAACTGATCCACGGTGATATTCCCCCTCACGAGGTTAATGCCAATGTCTTTAAATTCTGTCCATCAAAAACCAAGAATCAGTGTTGTTGGCGGTGGCCTGGCCGGATCGGAATGTGCGCTACAGCTGGCAAGTCTTGGATATCCTGTGGATTTATACGAAATGCGCGGTGAAACAATGACGGCAGCGCATAAAACTGGAGAGTTCGCAGAACTTGTTTGCTCGAACTCCTTTGGATCTATGAACCCGGGCTCTGCTCCTCACCAATTGAAGTGGGAAGCCGAAAAACTTGGTTCTTTGGTTCTGAGATCTGCCAAACAGGCTTACGTACCTGCGGGTCAAGCTTTGGGTGTTGATCGTGATGCGTTCGCGCAAACTGTCGGCGAACTGGTTCGCAGTCATCCCCTGATCCAGATTAAAAAACAAGTGGTGACAGACCTTCAGCAAGTTCCGCGCCCTACTGTGATCGCCACAGGTCCTCTCACCCATGACGCTTTAGCAGAAAGCTTGCGGGCTCATTTTGGACATGAGTTTTGCTATTTCTTTGATGCGATTGCGCCGATCATTGATACGGATTCTATCAACATGGACATCGCATATAAAGCCGATCGCTACGACAAGGGCACGCCGGATTACATCAATTGTCCACTCGAAAAACCCGATTACAATCGCCTCATTGAAGAGATTAAGAACGCAAAAAAAATCGAGCCCAAACATTTCGAAACCACTCCCTTTTTTGAGGGGTGTATGCCCATCGAAGTGATGGTCGATCGTGGCCCACAAACTTTGAGATTTGGTCCGATGAAACCCGTGGGCCTGAAAAGTCCCAAAACAGGTCGTGATCCTTGGGCTGTGGTTCAATTACGCCAAGACAATAAAGAAGGCACTGCCTTTAACATGGTGGGATTTCAAACTCGCATGAGCTACTCCGAACAAGTGCGTGTTTTCCGAATGATCCCAGGACTAGAGAACGCTGAATTTCTAAAATTGGGAAGTATTCACAGAAACCTTTATGTGAATTCTCCTTCGCAATTGAATAAAGATCTTTCCAGCAAAAAAGATCCGTGGCTTTTCTTTGCCGGTCAAATCACCGGCGTTGAAGGCTACTTTGAATCCACATCCATTGGACTGCTCGTCGCCAAATTTTTAGATCAGAAAATTCAGAACCAAAGCTTATCAGCGCCTCCGCGGGAAAGTGCTTTGGGATCGCTCCTTGAAGCCATCACAGACGAAGCCAGAGCAAAACATTTTCAACCTACAAATATTAATTTTGGTTTATTTCCGCAGCTTGCAAGCCCCAGCAAAGACAAAGCTGAGAAAAAAGCTCAACAAATTGGCCTTGCTCAAAAATCTTTTGAGTCTTGGGTTAAAGAACTACGTCCCTGGAGTCACCCTCTAGCGATGGACGATTCTCGTTCCATTTCTGCGTTGGCACCACAACTTCAGGCTTAAAGTGCATTCGGCAGCGGGCCTCATAAGAATCATGAGCTCCCACAAGAACTCGTTCAGACGAAGAATTCTGTGGCAGGCCTGTTCTCTGAGTTCTTGAAGCTGCGGCTCCACAAACCACGCACACAGCATGCTGCTTGCTCACATGATCAGCGACGGCCATCAAAGTGGGCATCGGTTCAAAAGGTTTTCCTAACCAATCCGTATCTAAACCCGCTACCAAAACTCGACGACCTTGTTGAGCCAGTGCTTGTGCGACTTGAACGATTTCTGGATCAAAAAACTGACCTTCATCGATGCCGATCACTTGCGTGTCAACATCAAGAGCTTCCATAATCTCTGCAGCTTTTTGAATAGCTCTGGCAGGAATTGAGTTCTGATCATGGCTCATCACATTTTCTGCATGGTATCGATCATCGATTTTGGGCTTAAAAACTTGGACTTTTTGACGTCCAATCTGAGCCCGTCGAAGACGCCGAATCAGCTCCTCAGACTTGCCACTAAACATACTTCCCACAATGACTTCGAGGCTCCCCTGAGCCGTTGGACCCTGTAATTTCATGGGGAAATAATTTCATAGAACCCGCTCCAATCAAGGAAAAACGGGTTCTATCTCAGAGCGCAAAATGAACTGCCCAAAAAAGTTGCACTCTTGGGGGCCATGGACTACGAAACCCAGTTGATGTCAAAGATACCTGGCTTGAGAACCCTTATAAAAATCGCTGGTTTGGCGGTTTTGTTTATTTCTGTGAATGGCTGTGAAGGTTGGCTTTGGGAAGTGCAACAGATGCGCCCCTCCACACGAAAAGCTTCATTGAAGGTGGGCACCATCGAAGGCCCCCTTTCCTACAGCTTGTTTCGATCTGATCGCCATGGCTATGAACATGATTTGCTGTGGGAATTTGCTCAAGATCGTGGCTATTCCTTGCAGTTTATCACCTATAAATCTGAACAAGAAGTTCTCGAGAAACTAAAAGCTGGAGAAGTTCAAGTGGGTGCTGCCCGCTTGCCTGCTCATTGGGGACAGACCGCTGATTTGATGCTTGGCCCCAGTTATGATGATCAAAAGCTAGTCGTCACTTGTCGCAGAGATTTTACCGTTGAAACTTCGATAACTGGAACTCTCAAGAACATCAAGGACCTCAAGCTGGTGGTGCACCGAAAGCAAATGGGCCCTCAAGCGAGATCTCAATTCCGAAAAGACTACTCTTCAGTACGACTTTTTGAGCGCGATCAAGAAAGTATTCCTCATCTGATGTCTCAGACTCGAAAAAAATTCTTTGATTGCATGGTCGCCGATGAAATGGAGACACTCACTTACTTGAGATTTTTTCCGAGTCTGGAGGTCAAAGCAAAGCTCGGACAAGGCCAGCCCTATCACTTTGTGGTGGGAGCAAAATCAAGATCGCTAGCCAGTGAAATGACCTATTGGTTTCAGCGAGCGGCCCGTCGCGGAGAGATTGGTCGCATTAAAGATCGCTATGTGACTCACTTGGAAGAGCTCTCGATCCAAGATCAGTCGAAATTTTTCCGCTCTTTGAGGTCTGAATTGGATTCTTACAAAAAGAACTTTAAGAAATCTGCGAAGGAGTTCAGTCTTCCGTGGCAGCTCGTTGCGGCCGTCGCTTATCAAGAATCCCATTGGCAGCACGATGCTGAATCCTTTACGGGCGTGAAAGGGCTTATGCAGCTCACACGCGACACAGCCGAGTATGTCGGCGTTGAAGACCGGCTAGATCCTGTTCAAAGCATTTGGGGTGGTGCCAAGTATTTGCGTTACTTGCTTGATAAGCAGCCCAAGGACCTTCCTTTCCGCGAGCGTTTGGCCTTAACGCTAGCTGCTTACAACGTCGGCGTGGCTCACTTGAGTGATGCCCAAGCTCTGGCTGAAAAATTGGGCAAAGATCCCTATTCTTGGAAAGACCTAAAGACTGTCCTGCCTTTGCTGGCAGATCCTTCTTACTTTGACGAATTGAAATACGGCCCAGCTCGTGGCCAAGAACCCGTCGACTTTGTCCACCGTGTCCTTGGCTTCTATGACTTAATGACCATTAAAATTTAGTGAGACCGTAAGCTGATATCGCTTACCACACTTCCGTCATCAGCACTCACGAGAAGAAGACGACGATCTGGGAGCGGAGCCTTGATTTCAAGTGCAATTTTCCAAACCAAGACTGATTTCCCAAAACTCACGTTATAAACCACGGGATCCCGAGGGGCCTCGGCGACACTCACGCCTTGCTTGTCCGAGTGTTTCTTGAGCGCAATTTTTTTTGCATCATTCAATCGGTAATCAATTCTGAGATCAACTTCTCCTAAATTCTTGGTTTCATTGGTCACAAAGTAAATCGAGTCGTCTTCTTTATTAAAGAAGACTTTTATGTAACCATTGTCCACTTCGTAGTTTTGCACTTTTTGAATGAACTCGAACCCTCGAGAGCTCTCGGTTTCGGGGACTTTATTTCGTGATGGTTCAATAGTGGATCCATCGAGCCCCATGCTGTCCATGAGATTCTTTGCAAATTCCAAAGTTCCCCTCAAAGAAGAGTCCTTCAGTCTGATTTTGCCGCCACTGATCTGTGTGACGACCCCCATCTCGTTGCGATGAACCATCCAGTGAGCGGAAGGATCTTTTTGTTTCAGAAATTCGGACAGAGGAACATGAGGCATGGAGTCCTGCACCGAACTCGTCCCCACAGTATTCTTGGTTTGAGGGGGAGCTATTTGCTGAGTCGGATCTGGATCTAACTGGTGAAGACGTGTCTGATTTTTTTGTTTTTCAATTTCTTGATCCCGCAGAAGTTGTTCCGACGAGGGAAAATAGGTCCAATAGGTGTAAAAACAAAGGACGATAATAAGGAAACCCACAACTTTGATGAGTCGTTCT